>JAXJUF010000036.1:0-25512 GCA_036309185.1 Acutalibacteraceae bacterium | reverse complement strand
CAGAAGAACAGTTTGCAAAGGCTGATTTAAGTGATGACGGTAAATTAACAATATTAGACGCAATTATGGTTCAAAGACTTGTTCTTGAAATGGTTTAACTTATATAAATAGAATAATTTGAATTTAAGGGTACCACTTTTTTGGTGGTACCTATTTTGCTTTTGTTTAATTTAAAAAATTTAAAATATATGCACGATATTGTCTGTGTTAAGTTGTATTATATATGAAGGGGGAAATGAAGTGATAAAAGTTTTGGATGTTAAGGAAAAGGCAGAGGAAGTATTAAAGCAGTATGCCGATATGATTTATAGAATTGCTTTTCAAAATTTAAGAAATACAGCTGATGCAGAGGATATATTTCAAGAGGTTTGTATAGCCTTGTTGACGAAAAATGCTCCTCTTTATGACGATGTACATATAAAGCATTGGCTTATAAGAGTTACAATTAATAAGTGCAATAATTTCAATAAATCTGTGTGGCAAAGTCGCACAGAGCCAATAAATGAGCATACTGATTTAGTTGCACCAGAAACACAGCTTGTTATGAGCGAGCTTGATAAGCTACCAAAGCAGTATAGCAATGTGATTTACCTTTACTATTATGAGGAATATACAATACCTGAAATTGCAGAAATTCTTGGAAAAAGTAAAAATACAATCAGTGCACAGCTACAACGAGCAAGAAAAAAGCTTAAAAAGATACTTGAAGAAGGAGGAGAAATGTAATGAAGAAAAATATTTATACTGACGGAGTAAGCAGAATAAAGGCTTCTGATGAATTAATTAAAAAGGGTATTGAAAATATCAGAGGCTCTGAGGTAAGAGATGAGATTATAAATTTTAAAAGTGCAAAGGCAAAAAGAAATTGGTTTAAGCCATTAGGTGCAATAGCAGCATCGCTGGCGATAGTTATAGGGTTAGGCTCGGTAGGTGTTTTCACCGAAAAGGAAAGCAATAAAAATCCTTTTGTGCTTACTGCTAATGCAGAAGAGCTTAATAACGAGACGTATATTCAGGTAGGAAAGCTTGAATGTCAGGGTAATGGTGGAGCTATGAGATTTGAAGGTGGAAGCTTTAAACTACAAGAAATAGGCGCTAACTTTGATTTTAATATAGAGTGTGTTGGTGAAAATATAGAAAGTGTAACCTATTCAGCTGATAACGCTTGCTTATACATTAAAGGTGACTATGAGGGTGTTGTAGATTATGTAGCTCTTACTATGGAACAGCTTATGGACGGAAAGGATATTAATGCTCATAGATCTGGTTATAAGCGAGTAAATGCTTGTACCTTTGATTATGATATGCAGCCTCAGGGTGACACTGAGGGTATAAGTTCTGGTGAGTACCAAGAAGAAATACCACTTTGTGGTTCTTTTTTGATAGAAGACTTTATAGGGGGTTATGAGTTTGACCCTACTTCAAGGGACTTTGATGTAAGAGACATATTTATTGAAGAATTTAACAAAAGTGCTGAAAATTTCACTGTAGATGTAACTGCAAATTATACAGACGGTTCAACCTTAACTAAAACTATGCAATTCCAATGTCAGAAAACAGAAGACGGTAATGACATTTGCTTGTCTGCTATGATAGTATAAATTAATAATATAGCTATAACGCGATATAGGAAGTGCTTACTATATATTTAGCATTAATTAACTCGTAACCTCAAATTTATATATAATCAATAAGACCCTCTTATTCTATAAAAGGATAAGGGGGTCTTTATGTTGAATTTATTGTATAAAAAGGTAAAATTTATCGTTCAAAAATTAATACTTTTTTCGTTTTATATGCTTTTATTTTGAATTTTGCTGTGCTATAATGTAATGTAAGATTTAAAATAAAAGCATAAATTTTATTGCATTATATACAATTTACTTTATATCTTTTTGTAAATCCAATCTAAGATAATTATTTAAGGAGATTGCTATGAGAGTAGGTTTAGACGTAGGCTCAACTACGGTAAAATGTGTTGTGCTAGATGAAAAAAATAATATTCTTTACAGCACATATGAACGTCACTATTCACAGATAAAACAGAAAATTGCTGACGTGCTTGCAAAGGCGAAAAAAGCAGTGCCTCAGTGTGATAACTCACCTCTTGCTATTTCAGGATCTGCCGGAATGGGTCTTGCAGAGGCTTGTGGTATTGATTTTGTACAAGAGGTTTATGCTACAAGAGTAGCAACAAATACATTTATTCCAGGTACTGATGTTGTTATAGAGCTTGGTGGCGAGGACGCTAAAATTCTATTCCTAACAGGTGGTATGGAGGTAAGAATGAACGGCTCTTGTGCAGGTGGTACAGGTGCGTTTATTGACCAGATGGCTACACTGCTTAATGTTCCTATAGAAGAGCTTAACGCTTTGGCTGCTACAAGTGAAAAAATATATACTATTGCTTCACGCTGTGGTGTATTTGCTAAAACAGATATTCAGCCATTGCTTAATCAGGGTGCAAGAAAAAGCGATATTGCCGAGAGTATTTTTGCTGCTGTTGTAAATCAGACAGTAGCTGGTCTTGCACAGGGTAGAGAAATTGAAGGACAGGTTGTTTACCTTGGTGGACCTCTTACATTTATGGAGCAGTTGAGAAAACGCTTTGACAAGGTGCTTGATACAAAGGGTATTTGTCCTGAAAATTCACTTTATTATGTAGCCTGTGGTGCAGCTTTATGTGCTGAAAATCCTGTAAGCTTTGATAAGGTTATAGCTGAAATAGATAATTACCGTGGAAGTGGTAACTTTGCGTTTAATCCTCCATTATTTGAAACTCAAGAGGATTATAACGAGTTTATTGTTCGTCACGAAAAGGCACAGGTAGAAACAAAAGAGCTTACTACATATAAGGGTAAGGCATTTTTAGGTATAGATGCAGGCTCTACTACAGTAAAGGCTGTTGTAATGGGCGAAAATGGCGAGTTGCTAACATCACGCTATTTGTCAAACAGTGGTAACCCTGTACCTATAATAAAAGAGTTTTTAGAGGAACTTTATCAGCAAGCCCCTGATATATATATTGCAGCCTCAGCTGTTACAGGCTATGGTGAAGAAATTATTAAAAATGCATTTATGGCTGATTATGGTATAGTTGAAACCGTTGCACACTTTACAGCAGCTAAGAAATTTATGCCTAATGTTGAGTTTGTTATAGACATAGGCGGTCAGGATATTAAATGCTTTAAAATACATAACGGTGCTATCGACAATATCTTTTTGAATGAGGCTTGTTCATCTGGCTGTGGCTCATTCCTACAGACATTTGCAAATGCACTTGGATACAATATCGAAGAATTTTCTAAGCTTGGTTTGTTTGCAAAGCAACCGGTAGACCTTGGTTCTCGTTGTACTGTATTTATGAATAGCTCAGTAAAGCAGGCTCAGAAAGACGGTGCAACTATTGAGGATATTTCAGCTGGTCTTTCATTAAGTGTTGTTAAGAATGCTTTGTATAAGGTTATTAGAGTATCTGACCCTAAAAAGCTAGGTACAAAAATTGTAGTACAGGGTGGTACATTCCTTAACAATGCTGTACTTCGTGCATTTGAGCAGGAAATGGGCGTAAAGGTGGTTCGTCCTACAATTTCAGGTCTAATGGGTGCTTATGGTGCAGCACTTTACGCACAGTCTAAGTATACAGAGGGCAGAAGTACACTTATAACATTAGATAAGCTTAAAGAATTTGTTCACGAAATCAAGGTTATAAACTGTGGTGGCTGTAATAACAATTGTAGATTAACTGTTAATAAGTTTTCAGACGGCAGAAAATTCATTGCTGGTAACCGTTGCGAAAAGCCTATTACTCAGAAAAAGCCTGATGAAACCTTGAATATATATGAATATAAGCTAAGACTTTTAAAGGAATACCAGCCAAAAGAGGGTACTCGTGGAAAAATTGGCTTGCCTTTAGGGCTTAATATTTACGAAATGCTTCCATTCTGGCACGCTTTCTTTACAGAGCTAGGCTTTGAGGTGCATACTTCACCTGTTTCTAACAGAAAGCTTTATGCACTTGGTCAGCAGACAATTCCTTCTGATACTGTTTGTTACCCTGCAAAGCTTATGCATGGTCATATACAGTCATTGATTAACGATGGTATTGATACAATATTCTACCCTTGCTTGTCCTATAACTTTGACGAGGGTAAGAGTGATAACCACTACAATTGTCCTGTAGTTGCGTACTATTCAGAGGTTATCAATGCAAATATGAAGGATATTAAAAAGGTTAAATTTATAAATGATTATCTTGGTGTACACCGTAAAAAGGATTTCCCTAAAAAGGTACACGAGGTGCTTAGTGGATATTTTGACGATATAACATTAAAAGAGGTTAAAAATGCTGCAAAAATGGCTTATCTTGAGTATGATCGCCATATGGAAAAGATAAAGGCAAGAGGCGAGGCTATTATAAATCAGGCTAGAAACGAGAAAAAAGAAATTATCGTTCTTGCAGGTAGACCTTATCACGTAGACCCTGAAATAAATAAGGGTATAGATACACTAATTTCTAGCTTTGATGTAGCAATAATTTCTGAAGATGTAGTTTCTGACAAGGCAGAAAAATATAAATTATCTGTACTTAACCAGTGGACATACCACGCAAGACTATATTCAGCTGCACATTATATTTCACAGTGTGATGATATAAATCTTGTACAGCTTGTATCATTTGGTTGTGGTGTAGATGCTATTACAACAGATGAGGTAAGAGAAATTCTTGAATCAAAGGGTAAGATATATACTCAGATTAAGATTGACGAGATTACAAATCTCGGTGCTGTAAAGATAAGATTAAGAAGCTTACTTGCAGCAATAGCAGAACAAAAGGATAAAAAGAAAAACAATCTGAATTAATTGGAGAAGAATTGATATGGCTACTTTAAAATATGATAAAACAGGCAGATTGCTGTTTACAAAGGAAATGAGAAAAGAATACACAATTCTTTTACCAATGATGGCTAATATTCAGTTCCGTATTATGAAGGGTGTATTCGATGAATATGGATATAATACAGAGCTACTCGAAACTGACGGCCCTGAAATTGCACAGGTTGGTTTGAAATATGTTCATAACGATACCTGCTATCCTGCTTTGCTGGTTATTGGTCAGTTTATACATGCTTTACAAAGTGGTAAATACGACCTTCACAAAACAGCACTTATGATAACTCAAACAGGTGGTGGCTGTAGAGCCTCTAACTACATACATCTATTAAGAAAGGCTCTTGTAAAGGCTGGTCTTGACTTTGTTCCTGTAATTTCGCTTAATATTTCAGGTCTTGAAAGTAACCCAGGCTTTAGCATTACACTTCCAATGATACGTAAGATAGTTAGTGCATTGGTTTATGGTGATACTCTAATGCTGTTAAGCAATCAGACAAAGCCTTATGAAATTAACAAGGGCGAAAGTATGAGACTTGTTAATGATTGGATAGAAAAAATCCTTGAACAGTTCAAATCGGGTAAGGGCTTTAAGCTGGAACAGCAAAGACAAAATCTTGATGAAATAGCAAGCTCGTTTGCTAAGATAGAACGCAACATAGTGCCAAAGGTTAAGGTTGGTGTAGTAGGCGAAATTTATGTTAAGTATGCACCACTTGGTAATAATAATCTTGAGGCTTTCTTGAACGAACAGGATTGCGAGGTTTGTGTACCTGGTATTATGGGCTTTGCATTATTCAAGGTTGATAACCGTTTACAGGATATCGAGCTATACGGTGGTAACAAGGCTAAGTATGCAGTTGTAAAGCTATTATATAATTATCTTGAAAGTATGGAACAGCTTACTATTGATTGTGCAAAGAAGTATGGCTTTACTCCACCAGGAAAATACAGTCACTTGAAGCATCTTGTTGACGGTGTAATTGGCTTAGGTAATAAAATGGGTGAGGGCTGGTTGCTTACAGCAGAAATGCTTGAGCTTGCAGAAAGTGGCTATCCTAATATAGTTTGTACACAGCCTTTTGGTTGCTTGCCTAACCATATTTGTGGCAAGGGTATGATAAGAAAAATCAAAGAGATTAACCCAGAGGCAAATATTGTTGCCATAGACTATGACCCAGGTGCAACAAGAGTAAATCAGGAAAACAGAATAAAGCTAATGCTTGCAGTAGCAAAGGAAAACCTAGTAGAAAAACAAACAACCGATACCACTAAAACTAAAAAGGTAAAGGCTAAAACAAAATCCAAGTCTAAAGCCTAATAAGAATTTTTATTCAAATATAAATAACCTCCCTGTCAATTTTTATAGCTGACAGAGAGGTTATTTTGATTTCGTGGTTATTAGGGTTTGTTTGAAAAAAGAAAAAGTGCTGGATTTTTGTTCCGAATCGAGGGATTTCAAGGCAAAATAGGCAGTGCTTTTGATTTTTTCAAACAAGCCCTAATACCTTAGATATCTTGTCGACAGAATTTACTTGGTACTTCGTCCTTCTCCTTGACAAGCGTCAGCTTGCCTCCGTCGTTCTCGTTTTGAGTAAATTCTGCTAGACAATCTATTCTAGAGTTCAAACAGGTATTAGTATTAGGCTATGTGTCAATAGTTGTTATAATACGAAAACAAGAAAAGCAAAGAGTTACTTAATAATATTTTTGTTTTGGAAAATATATTATATAGAAATGGAAACAATTTTGTTTTTTTATGCTGACAAGGATATTGATTAAAAACTCTACATTTTGTGTATAATTTACTAAAGTAAATTTTTTTGTTTGTATATTTTACCGGTGTACTTTTTTATCAAATTTTATATAATATATTATAGGGATACTTATATCCCTTAACTGAGTATAAAGGAGTGTGTAATAATGGCAACAAGTAGTATATATACGAATGTCAAAATAAAGAGCAAGAATGATTGCCGTAAACTTGTTTCTGCATTGGAACACGCTAAATCTTGTAAAAAAAATGAAGTTATATTCTCTCGTTCTGTAGAAAAAATTAAGGGCGATAAAGTCAAGGAGATTTTTGGGTAAATGTCAGAAAAGGGTTTTTTAGGTTTTAAGGTTGTCCCATTAAGTGAGTTAGTAGCAAATTTAGAAGAAGAGAGAGTAAATAGTATTCTCTCTTCTTTTTCATCACCGTTAAATAAAGATGTTGAATATTTTTTGAAAAATAAAGCTATTTTATTTGACTCACAATCTATTTCAAGAAGTCATTTAGTTTTTGCTTCATATCGTAATAAGCCTGTACTTGTTGGATATTTTACTCTTGCTTACAAGAATTTTTCAATACCATTAAAAAATATTGGTAGCAAATTAAGACAACGAGTTAAAAAATTTGCAAGCTATGAAGAGGATATGAAAATATATAGAATTTCAGCACCGTTAATAGCCCAACTTGGAAAGAATTATTCTAATGGTTATAACAAATTAATAACAGGTGATGAATTATTAGAAATAGCCATACAACTTGTAAGTGAAGTTCAAATGAATGTCGGTGGTAAGATTGTATACATAGAATGTGAAGATAAACCTAAACTTGTAGAGTTCTATGAGAGAAATGGTTTTAAACAATTCAGTAAACGCCAACTTGATAGTGATGATAAAAAATTAATGGAAGGAAATTATTTGTTACAACTTTTAAGATATTTATAAAAAACCTGAATAATAAAATAACCTTGATTTCACTACAACAAAAAAGAACTTTATGAACCCTGTATAGGTTTATGAAAAACGGACAATAGAAAAGAAGTCCTCCCTATGGTAGAATGAATAAACTACCATAGGGAGGATTTTTTCCTCTATGTCAGGGGGTAATATGACAGAACAAAAACAAAATCAAAAACCGTCAACAGTAACTACGCTGTTGACGGTTTTATGTTGTAATAGCAAGGTAGGGGGGTTATTCATTAAATGTAGGAATACCCATTCTATCTTCCTCCGTGATTTCTCTGACTACTTTACAAGGAACACCACACGCAAAAACATTTGGTGGAATATCCTTTGTTACCATACTTCCGGCACCAATTACGCTGTTGTTGCCAATTGTTACACCAGGGCAAATTGTTGCATTGGTGTATATCAAAACATTATTTCCGATATGTACAGGGAATGCTTTTTGCCAATTTCCACGGCTACCCGAAACCATACTGTTAGGGATTACTCTTGGATTTCTTTCATCAGCAATGAGTGGATGGTGAATTGTAACTATAGATACGTTAGGACCAATAAAAACATTGTCTCCAATACGAATCTCTGCATAGTCCTGCAAACAGAGATTCCAGTTAGAGAAGAAATTTTTTCCGATATGAACATTCTTACCGTAAAGAATTTTTAGTGGAGTAAATATGTTATATGGGTTGCCGTCAATTGAGCCAACCAGTTTTTTGAAAATTCTTTCTCTTCGTTTTTGTGCCCATAAAGGTGCGTTATTCAATCTTCTTTGAAGCCACTCGGCACGTGCTAGCATAAGGTAAAATGATTTATCAGCAGGATTAAAAAGCTCTTTGGAAAGCATTTTCTGTTTCTCTGTTATTTTTTTATTTTTAGACATAATTTTCCCTCCGATTTGTTTCGGAATTTAATATTTGTAACACATCTATTCTCACTAGAAGATAGAAAAAGGCTGGATATTTCTAGTGCTTGTACAATCAATTGCTAAGCAATTAGTTGTATTATTTCTCAAGGGAATCGCACACACTGGTGAAAAATAGATAGTTGTTTTTTATTTTTAACTACTTTTTAATACATTATACCACAACGTATAGGCGTTTACAATGTTATTTGAATTTAAAACCTAAAAACTATGATGAGTTAACAAAACTATGGATACACTCAAACAATAAGGTAGAAATTTTCTTTTTAGTGTTTTATAATATTTAAGGATTATTTAATAATTTCCAATATATAATGTGACCATACCAAATAAAACAAAAAAGGAGTCACAAAAATGTATCTAAACATTCTGAAAAAAGATTTGAAACGTAAGAAAACAATGAATGTTATACTGCTGATATTTGTTATACTCTCTGCAATGTTTATGGCAAGCAGTGTAAATAACATTATTGCAGTTACATCAGGACTTGATTTTTTCTTCGATAAAGCCGGTATGGCTGACTATTATGTCTTAACTATTGATAATAATTACAGTGAAATGGAAGAAGCTCTTGATAGCTTAGAATCAGTGAATGGTTATAGAAGAGAAGAAATTCTTTACACATCAAGCAAAAGTATAGAGATGCAGGGTAAAGAGCTTAAAAGCTTTAACGGAGCAAGCGTTCTTATGTCAGTAGATAACGCTAAGCTTAACTATTTTACACCTGACAATGAAATAATCACAAAGGTTGAACCAGGCAAGGCTTATATATCGGGTTCATTTTCAAATAAAAACAACCTTAATATAGGCGATAAGTTCACAATTATAATTGGTGAAACTGAAAAAGAGTTTGAGTTTATGGGTAGAGCTAAGGATGCCTTTTTAGGCTCAGAGTTGATGGAAAATCCAAGATTTATCTTAAACGACAGCGACTATAAGTATCTTTGCTCAGATGAAATAGCCGCAACTGTAAAGGGTAATGTTTACTATATAGATACCACTGATAATTCAGAGGTTGAAGCAATGCTAGGTGAGCAAAGTGGAGTAGCATTCAATAGTAATAACGATACTATTAGAACAACCTATGTTATGTCAATGATTGTTGCAGCTTTACTGCTTATTGTAAGCGTATTTCTGATTATTATTTCCTTTGTAGTGCTTAAATATACTATTGGTTTTACTTTAGCTGAGGAGTTTCGTGAAATCGGTGTTATGAAGGCTATCGGTATGAAAAACAGCAGTATAAGAGCATTATACATTATAAAATATTTTGCCATTACAGTTGTTGGTTCAGCAATAGGCTTTGTTGCTAGTATGCCATTCTCTAATATGATGCTAAGCAGTGTTAGTGCATCAATGTATTTTGAAAGTGAAAACTCTGTTGTTGTTGCTCTTCTTTGTAGCTTGGCTGTAGTTGCTATAACATTACTTTTCTGTTGGGGTAGCACAAAAATGGTAAAAAAGCTTACTCCTATTGATGCAGTAAGAAGTGGTCAAACAGGCGAGAGATTCAAAAAGAAAAGCCTTATGCACCTTGGTAAAAGCAAGCTAAATTCTACTGCTTTTCTTTCAGTAAACGATATTGTAAGCTCACCTAAAAAGTATTCTATTATTACAGCTGTATTTACTATACTTATGCTTCTTGTAATGATTCTTGCAAACACAGCAAATACTCTAAATAGCGATAAGCTTTTGTTTTTGCTAGGTTGTACAGAAAGCGATGTTTATATAAACTTATCGAATGAAGTAATGGAAGCTATGGGTACAGATGTTGACACAGAGGTTGCTCTTAATGAAACTATAAAGGATATAGAAAAAACACTTAGCGATAATAATATGTCTGGTGATGTGCATATTGAAACTCTGTATAATATATCAACTTTAACTGGTGATACAAAAACAGGTGCAATGTTCCAGTATTGTCCAGATACAGATGCAACAGGCTATACATATAGCGAGGGTGTTGCACCTGAAAACGCAAATGAAATTGCTCTTTCTTATCTTGTAGCAGATAGATTTGAAGTAGGTATTGGTGATACAGTAACCTTCTTAATTGATGGTGAAGAGCAAGAGTGTATGGTAACTGCACTTTTCCAAACCTTTAATCAGCTTGGTAATGTAGGTAGACTTCACGAGGATTTTGATGTATCAAAGCTTGAACTTTTGTCTGCGTTTGCTTTCCAGATTGATTTCGATGATGAAATTGACGAAGCAGAACGTGAAGTACGAATTGAAAAGCTTAAAGATATATATAACACTGATAAGGTGTTTAACTGTGCTGATTTTGTAAAAGACTCAACCAGCGTGGCTGATATGGTTAAATCAATTAAAAATATGGTGCTTATTATAACACTTATAATCGTTGTTTTAATTGCAGTGCTTATGGAGCGTTCATTTATCTCTAGCGAAAAAGCAGAAATTGCTCTTATGAAGGCTATTGGTATTTCAAACCGTTCTATAATCTGGCACCACACACTTCGCTTTGCTATGGTAGCAGTTGTGGCATCAATGCTTGCCGCAATACTATGTATGCCTCTTACAAAGCTTGCAATTGACCCTGTTATGGGTATTATGGGTGCAGTAAGTGGTGTAGGGTATGAGATAGTACCTTTTGAAATATTCGTATTATATCCAGTTATTATTGTACTAGTTACAATTATCTCAGCATTTTTTACATCAATCTATACAAACACAATCAAGTCATCAGACGCATCTAATATAGAATAAGGAGAATTTATAATGAATACAGTACTAAATGTTAAAGACCTTTGTAAAACATATATCACAAACAAACGCCAAAACAATGTTCTAAAGAATGTAAATTTCTCTGTTAACGAGGGTGAAATGGTAGCTATTATGGGACCTTCTGGCTCAGGTAAATCTACATTGCTTTACACAGTTTCTGGTATGGATAGAATGACAGCAGGTGAGGTAGAGTTTTGTGGCAAAAATATTGGCAAGCTTAACGACAACGAGCTTGCAAAGCTACGTCTTGACGATATGGGCTTTATTTTCCAGCAGATGTATATGCTAAAAAATCTATCTGTTATTGATAACATAATTTTACCAGCCTGTAAAACTAAAAAATCAGATGAAAGTCGAGCTGAGATTTTAGAGCGTGGACTTAAGCTTATGAAAAAGCTTGGTATTGAAGACATTGCAAACAATGACATAAACGAGGTTTCAGGTGGTCAGCTTCAGCGTGCTTGTATCTGCCGTAGTATGATAAATAGTCCAAAGGTGATTTTTGCCGACGAGCCTACAGGTGCCTTAAACCGTACATCATCTGACGAGGTTATGCAGGAGCTTACAAAGCTTAATAATGAGGGTACAACTATTATGTTGGTTACTCACGACGCAAAGGTTGCAGCAAAATGCACAAGAGTTCTATTTATAGTTGACGGGAACATAAAAGGGGAGTTTAATATAGATGTAGACTCTCCACTAAGAGATAGAGAGCGTTCACTTAATAATTGGTTAATGGAAATGGGTTGGTAATAATGGATATACTTATAGTTGAAGACAACAAAGAATTGCTGGAGCTACTTACAGATTTTTTAAGAGCTGACGGTTATACTGTTAGCGTAGCAGAAAACGGAGAGAAAGCCTTGTCCCTGTATCAGAAGTACGGGGCAAGGCTTGTCCTGCTTGATATTAACTTACCTGGTATTGACGGTTTTTCGGTATGCGAGAAAATCCGTCAGGAGGGTAATACTCCTGTTATTATGCTTACTGCAAGAGTTAGTAAGGAGGATAAATTAAATGGTCTTATATTGGGGGCTGATGATTATATAGAAAAGCCTTATGATATAGACATTCTGCTTGCAAAAATTAAGGGCATTTTTAAACGCAGATTTGCAGATGATAAATAACAGAGGGAGATTTAACTCTTAACCTTGTAACACAAGCTCTTACTAAAAACGGCAAGACTATTGATATGACAGCAAAGGAATTTGAGCTTTTAAAAATGCTCATCGAAAACAAGGGGCAAACTCTAACTAAAGACAGACTATTCAACACCATTTGGGGAGTTGATAGTGAGTCAGAAACTCAAACTCTTACTGTGCATATTAAGTGGTTGCGTGAGAAAATAGAGGCTGATCCCAAAAAGCCGACTCATATCATAACTGTATGGGGTAAAGGCTACCGTTGGGAGGAGTAAGATGAAAAGCTACAACAAAATTATAGCCTTTACTGTAGTATTTATTATTGCCTTGTTTGCTGTTGTAAATATTATACCAAATGCATCAAAAGAGAAAACAAGTATTCTTAAGGTAGAAATAAACCGAGTAGTGCGTGAAATTACAGAAACTGGAAAAATATCTGAACCAGACAAATACAGCACTATTTTAGGTATATATCAAGAGGGTACACAGAAAGATTTCTTCATATCAGAAAACGACTATATAATCAGAGATATTGACGGTAAGCTTTATCGTATTGAATACCTTGAAGATACTGAGCCTGTAAATCAAATGCTGTACATAAATATTACTCTTGCAGTGTTTTCACTATTTGTACTGCTGGTTTTGTTTTATATACGTCACAATATATTAAAGCCGTTTGTCAGAATAACAGCACTACCTTACGAGCTGTCAAAGGGAAATCTTACTATACCTCTTAAAGAAAGTAAGAATCGCTTCTTTGGTAAATTTTTATGGGGACTTGATATGCTAAGGGAAAAGCTTGAGGAATCAAAGCAAGCTGAGCTTGAGCTTAAAAAAGAGAAAAAGACAATGCTTTTATCACTTTCTCACGATATAAAAACTCCACTTTCGGCAATAAAGCTGTACTCAAAGGCTCTTTCAAACGGGATATACAAAGAGCCACAAAAACAGCAGGAGGTTTACGAAAATATTAACGCAAAGGCAGATGAGATAGAAAAGCTTGTTGCAGAGATTATGCGTACAGAAACCGAGGATATTATCGTCTTTGATGTTAAAAGTAAGGAGTTTTATTTATCTGAGGTTATCAACAATATAAAGCAATATTACAAGGATAAGCTTGAAAATACAGATTTCACCATTGCCAACTACAGTGATTGTATGATAAATGGTGATGAAGACAGATTAACAGAGGTATTGCAGAATATTATTGAAAACGCCATTAAATACGGTGACGGCAAGAGCATAAGTCTTGATTTTTCTGACGAAGAGGATTGCCGTATAATTACAATTAAAAACAGTGGTTGTATTCTACCTCAAAGCGAGCTTACACATATTTTTGACAGCTTTTACAGAGGCTCAAATGTAGGCTCTAAAGCTGGAAATGGACTAGGACTTTATATTTGCCGTCAGCTTACAAAGGCAATGGGTGGAGATATATTTGCCGATATAGAAGATGACTATATGTGTGTATCTGTTGTGTGCAGAAAGAAGTGAAAAACTTATAAAGGAGGATAAATATGATACCAAGTAAATTACAATATGGTGATGAAATTAGAGTGATTGCACCGTCAAGCAGTCTTGAAAGAGTAAGAAAAGATATTTATGAGAAAGCTCTTTCTTATTTAACTGCACAAGGCTTTAAGGTGACTTTTTCTAAAAACAGCAGAGAAATAAACGAATTTAGATCCTCGCAAATACAATCAAGAGTAGATGATATACACGAAGCCTTTGCAGATGAAAATGTTAAAATGATTATAACCTGCATAGGTGGTTTTAATGTTAATCAAATTCTGCCACATCTGAACTTTGATTTAATTAAATCAAATCCCAAAATACTCTGTGGTTATTCAGATATAACAGCGTTACTGAATGCGATATATGCAAAAACAGGCTTGGTTTCATATCACGGACCACATTTTAGCACTTTCGGCTTTAATATAGAGCCTGAATATACTCAGTCTTATTTTTATTACTGCCTTATGAAAAACAATGAAATTTCTATTAAGCCGTCAAAAACAAGCAAAGAGTATTATGTTATTCAGGAGGGTGCTTGTGAAGGTAATATAATAGGAGGAAACCTATGCACGTTAAATCTTTTACAGGGTACACCTTATATGCCAAATTTAAGTGAAAAAATCTTATTCATAGAAGATGATAATATTATGGGGGATTATTTCGTCTATGAGTTTGACAGAAATTTGCAGTCTTTGCTTCAGGTGTGTGGTGCTGATTCCATAAAAGGAATTGTATTTGGAAGATTTGATGAGTGCTGTAAGCTGAATGAAAATATAATTAAAAAGATTATAAAGGATAAGGTGTCTGTTGATATTCCTGTTGTATTTGGAGTGGATTTCGGACACGTATTTCCTATGATTACTTTCCCGATTGGTGGAAAGGTTAAATTAGTTGCAAAAGAGCAAGATGTCAATATTACCTTATTTAACGAAGAATAAATAATGCTTTGAAAACAAGTAAGAGGCTGTCTCACTTTGGTGGTGAGATAGCCTCTTTTAAACATATATTAATTTTTAACCAATTGCTTTTTCTTCATTTCCTGAAGCTTTTTCATATTATCAAGCTTTTTAAGCTCAGCAGGGTCTGTAGTTTGAGCTTCAGCCTCTTTAATCTCTTTAAGAGCCTTTTCTATTTCAGCAATTTTCATTGCCATAGCCTCTTGCTTAGCAGCTTCTTCTGCTGCCTTTTTTTCAGCCTCTAAATCCTCAGCAGTATCAGGCTGATAATCAAATTCAAATACACTTACACTCAATGGTGGGATTACATAGTGTACAGAATATGGTCTGCCGTCAGCCTCTGATTTCTCTGCAACAAGAGTTTCTTTAATATAGTTACCTGTACCACCGTACTTTAAGTCATCACTGTTAAGTACAAGCTTATACTCACCCTTACAAGGCACACCTATTCTTATATGCTCGTGTGGGCATGGTACAAAGTTGCAAACAAATAGCAAATACTTTTCGCCAGGTGTAGATGGTTTACGGATAAAGCTGATTTCGCTGTTGCTCCAGTCGTTACAGTTAACCCACTCAAAGCCATCATATGTGAAGTCCTGCTCATATAGTGCAGGGTAATTTCTGTAAACCTGTAGTAGGTCTTTTACAAATGTCTGCATATTCTTGTTATTCTGAACGAAATCTACAAGATACCAGTCAAGCTCTTTATTTGCATTCCATTCATCATACTGTGCAAAGTCTTGACCCATAAATAATAGCTTTTTACCTGGGTGACCAAACATAAAGCCGTATGCAGTTCTAAGATTTGCGAATTTCTGCCAATCATCACCAGGCATTTTATTAATCATTGAGCATTTACCATATACAACCTCATCGTGAGAAAGTACCAAAATAAACTTCTCTGATGTTGCATATACCATACTGAATGTAAGCTCGTGGTGGTCGTGACATCTGTAGATAGGGTCTGTTGACATATATCTTAGGAAGTCGTTCATCCAGCCCATATTCCACTTGTAAGAGAAGCCTAAGCCACCCTTGTTTACATCATATGTAACGCCACCGAATGAAGTTGACTCTTCAGCCATAATAGATGCACCTGAACCACGCTTTTCAACAATAGAATTCAAATGCTTTAAGAACTCAATAGCCTCTAGGTTCTCTTTTCCACCAAACATATTAGGTAGCCATTCACCATCTTTTTTACCGTAATCAAGGTAAAGCATAGAAGCAACAGCGTCAACACGCAAGCCATCTATATGGAATTTCTCTATCCAGAATAAAGCACTACCTATAAGGAAGTTACGAACCTCTGTTTTCTCATAGTTGAAGATATATGTACCCCAGTCAGGGTGTTCACCTCTACGTGCATCTGGATGCTCGTAAATAGGTGTACCGTCAAACTTTGCAAGAGCGTGTGCATCCTTAGGGAAATGAGCAGGAACCCAGTCAAGAATAACACTAATACCTCTGCTATGCATATAATCAACAAAGTACTGGAAATCTTCAGGAGAACCAAAACGAGATGTTGGAGCATAGTAGCCTGTTACCTGATAACCCCAAGAACCGTCAAATGGATGCTCAGAAATACCCATAAGCTCAATGTGAGTATAGCCCATATCTGTTACATAGTCTGCAAGCATTGGTGCAAGCTCACGGTATGTAAGGAACTCATCTCTGTTTTCGCCCTTTTTCTTCCAAGAACCTGGGTGAAGCTCATAAATAGCCATTGGCTGAGCATCGTGATTTGTTGTTTTTCTCTTTTCAATCCATTCGTTATCTGTCCACTCAAATTTTGTAAGGTCAGCAACTATAGACGCTGTTTCAGGACGCTTTTGCTGATAGTTACCAAATGGGTCTGTTTTTGTTACTAATGTACCCCAGCAGGTTTTAATTTCGTATTTATATAAATCTCCTTCGCCTACACCAGGAATAAAGATTTCAAATATACCTACATTGTACACCTTATTCATCTGGTGCATTCTTCCGTCCCAACCGTTGAAGTCACCGATAACACTTACTCTTGTTGCGTTAGGTGCCCAAACAGTAAACAATGTACCTGTTACACCATCAATTGTCTTGATGTGTGCACCCATTATATCAGAAACACTATATAATGTACCTGTACCAAATAGGTATGCATCTACTGATGAGGTTTGAACAGGGAAACGGTAGCAATCCTCTACCTGAATAGGAGGCTTTGCTCTCTTCATTGTTTTAGTTACTTCTACTTCTTTTTCTTCGCCGTCTTCTTCAACCTTTTCTACTTCAACAACTTCATATTCTTCCTCTTCACCTGTGTCAACCTCTAGGTAATAAGGTGTTGAAGCATCACAGCCCAAATATGCTGTAAAAAGACCAGCCTCGTCAACCTTTTCGGCTACAAATCTCTGACCATTTCTTTTATCTACAACAGTTATTCCAACTGCCTGTGGATTATATACTGTAACAATTACACCACTATCTGTAAGGTGTGGACCAAGTATACCACCCGGAAAGGCTGAATCTGCATTAATTACTTTTGTAAGATATTCAGAACTGAACAATTTTTTAATATCTGCCATATTATCCTCCTGTTTCTGCAATATAATGATCTATGCTAAAGCATTACAAATTGTATTGCATATAATCTAACACATATTATTATATAGTATATTCTTTAAAATTGCAACATCAATAAATTCTTTTTTGTATATTTTTTACAACGTATTTTTTGGTAATATCTAACGTAATTAATAAATTTATACACAGCTTAATATAAATTAAATTGTTAAATATGCACACACTTTATTTGTATGTAATCTATAAAACGTCTAATCATTCAACAATATCAGCCAATGCCACAGGGCATACTTTAAGTAAATCCTCAAAGCTAACCTCTACCTGATACCCAACCTTGCCGGCACTGAATAATATTTTAGGAAAATCCTTAGCTGTGCAATGTGCTGTTGTTACATATTGCTTTTTCATACCGATAGGGGAGCAGCCACCGTGTATATATCCTGCAACCTTTAGCAAATCCTTTTGAGGTATCATCTGTATAGATTTTTCTCCCACAGCCTGTGCAGCCTTTTTAAGGCTTAACTCCTTATTCACAGGTACCATAAACACATAATAATCCTTGGTTTTTGAACCAACAGTTACCAGAGTTTTAAATACACAATCAGGGTTTTGTCCCAATATTTCTGCTATTTCTGTACCAACAGTACAGCCAGTTTTGCTGTAATCATAATGATTGTACTCGATTTTTGCTTTTTCAAGCACTCTCATAACATTTGTTTTTATCTCCTTAGCCATACTAATCCTCCTTTATTAACACAATAATTTTAATACACATAAGCAATAACTTCAACAGAAATGGTATTACTCATATAAACTTATTAAAATTTCATCATTATCTATTGTAGGACCATTTCCGTAATTGTAGCCACTAAATGTTAATATTAATTCACTAGAGTTTTGAAAGGGCTTTATAGTATTAACAGTGGCATAATTTTGTTTATTAATCTTAATACAAAAGTTCAGTGAATTATGTGGATTATGCTGTTTAAACATATCATCATATTTAATATAGAAATCCTTAATTGATTGAATTATCTCTTGCTTATCAAAAGAATCTCTAAAAAAGCTTATACCTTCTGTAGCTATAGTGTAATCACAGTCTTTTAGCAACAAATCTACAGCTTGATTTTTATTATAATTTTTTATATTAACACTCTTTATGTTGGTGTTTATTTTTGTATTCTCAGGTATATCATATAAATCAATTAAATATTCATTTAATTTCTCTTCCAACAAATTTTCATCTGAAAATTTGGTATAAAAAGTAGTTCTTTCGACTTCTGTTCTGGTATCGTTTAAACATACTGCAAACTCATCATTCAAAAGGTGTGTTTTTATTTGATATTCTTCAGAAATGATATCAGGCTTTAATATTTCCATACTATTATAGTGCTGTTCGCCAAATTCATCTATTAGATATTGTTCGATAATAGCTTTATCAGCGTCATAAGTGGTACTTAAATTGTATTTTTCTGTTATCAAATATATTGATGATGGAATCAACAATAATCCTATTACTACAGCTATCATACTCTTAGTGATTTTTTTAAGACCGGTAGTTAAATACTTGTATTTCTTTATAATATATATAATTTGATATATTAGAATTGTTGGATAGACAGGTATTATAGAGCCTAAAAATAAAGCTGCCAGTATCGCCATAAATCCGTATTCTATAGGTTTATAAGAAAACAAACTAAACTTTATACCAAATATACAGCTGTATATCAAAAAAAGATACGGTATAAAGCTAAGAACAAATAATATAAACGACTTATCAACTGCTTTATTATTTGTTGTTTTATTTTTATTAGATCTATCCAATAAATAAAAAATCGGATATCCTATGCAAAAAATAGTCAAGCATATAAACAGTATATTAAACCTACACCAAGTATCAACAACTGGCTCAATCAAAGTATATATATCAAAATATTTATTTTCTATAGTACTGTAAATGCAGTTTATAATACCTTTTACTATAAAAAACGCATAAGGTATTAATGATATTATAAATATTATTTTTTAATGTCAATTGTTTTCATATTCTTAAATTTTATCATAAAAAATCTCCCTGTGTTTTTTATTTATTATACTATACATCATATAAAATTACATCTCATTTATAGAATATTATCTGTTGCTATAGCTTGTTTGAATAACTAAAAGTAGGGGGGATGTTACAAGCACAAAAAACTCCCACTCTAAAATCAGAGCGGGAGTAGATGTTATATGTAATTTCGTAAAGAGATTGACAAGGCTGAAAAATTAGTCAGCGTACTTGTCCTCTCCACCCCAAGAATACATCTTTCTTAGCTCTTCGCCAACAGCCTCTAGCTGATGTGAAGCTTCGATTCTTCTTGTTGAGTTGAAGTGTGCTCTACCGTTCTTGTTCTCAGCAATCCACTTAGAAGCAAATGTACCGTCCTGAATCTCCTCAAGAACCTTCTTCATTTCCTTCTTTGTTTCCTCTGTGATTAGACGCTTACCTGTCTCGTAGTCACCGAACTCAGCTGTGTCAGAGATTGAATATCTCATCTTTGAGAAACCACCGCTGTAGATTAGGTCTACGATTAGTTTCATCTCGTGGATACACTCGAAGTAAGCGTTCTCTGGTGCATAACCAGCCTCTACTAGAGTCTCGAAACCAGCCTTCATAAGAGCTGTAACACCACCACAAAGAACAGCCTGCTCACCGAATAGGTCAGTCTCTGTCTCAGCCTTGAATGTTGTCTCTAGTACACCAGCTCTGCTACCACCGATACCAGCAGCGTAAGCAAGACCTAGATCTGTAGCCTTACCTGTTGCATCCTGATATACAGCGATTAGACAAGGTACACCCTTACCCTCAACATACTCACTTCTTACTGTGTGACCAGGACCCTTTGGTGCGATCATAAATACGTCAACATCAGCTGGTGGGATAATCTGCTGATAGTGAATGTTAAAGCCGTGAGCAAATGCAAGTGCCTTACCTGCTGTTAGGTTTGGCTCGATATCGTTCTTATATAGAGCAGCCTGTCTCTCGTCGTTGATAAGAATCATAATGATGTCTGAGTTCTTAGCAGCGTCAGCAGCTGTCATAACCTTTAGACCAGCCTTCTCAGCTCTAGCCCAGCTCTTTGAACCCTCGTAAAGACCAACGATTACATCTACACCACTCTCGTGTAGGTTTAGAGCGTGAGCGTGACCCTGGCTACCATAACCAATAATTGCTACTGTTTTGTCTTGTAGAAGACTTAGATTACAGTCTTCCTGATAATAAATTTTTGCCATTGCAAATCTTCCTCCTTGTGCCATAATTTGTGGCTATTTAATATAATACATCATAAAAATGATTATGTCAATTATTTACCCGATATACTGCCCTTTTCTACGGCAACCATACCAGTTCTTACAATTTCTTTAATGCCGTATGGCTTTAATAAATTGTTAAGTGTTTCTATATTATCTGTTGTGTCTGCCATTTCCAGTGTAATTGACGCAACGCTTACATCAATTATCTTTGCACCCATAAGCTCTGCAATTTTAACAATTTCAAGTCTGTTTGTTGTGTTGCATTTAACCTTTAGTAGTGCAAGCTCTCGGCTTATGTAGGTGTTTTCTTTTAAAAGCTTAACCTCTATAACTGGTATAAGCTTGCTAACCTGCTTTTGAATCTGTTCTGCTACATATTCGTCACCGTCAGCTACAATAGTAATTCTTGAGATGTTTGAATCAGCTGTTACACCAACTGCAAGACTATCTATATTGAAGCCTCGTCTTGAAAAAAGACCTGTGATTTTACTAAGAACACCAGCCTGATTTTCAACAAGCATAAAAATAGTATGTTTCATAACAAAGCCCTCCTACCTAAGTTAAATAGATGGTGTGTCAGGGCTTACCTTACACACTAATATGAATGCCTTATCAGAATTCACCATTTTTTCGGCATACATTTCTGCTTCTTCGTTAGATGTAGCATAGGCTGACTCTATATTGTAAGCCTCTGCAATCTTCATAAAGTTTGGTGTTTCTTCGTCAAGGAAGGTAGCAGTATAGTGAGCGTTGTAATGATTCTTTTGAAGCTCACGTACCATACCAAGTCTATCATTACGCATAATGATAATTTTTACATTTAAGTGATTCTGTGCTATTGTGCCAAGCTCATTCATACCCATCTGGAAAGAACCGTCACCACATACAGCAACAACCTGTCTGTCTGGTCTTGCAAACTTTGCACCCATAGCAGCAGGTACAGAGTAACCCATTGTACCCATACCACCTGTTGTTAAAAATCTACCTTCTTTAATACGGAAATTATTAGCACACCAAATCTGGTTTTGTCCAACATCGGCAACCAAAATAGATTTATTTGGCATCATTTCAGAAAGCTTTGCAATAAAGCTTCTAGGCTCTACACAGCCCTCAAATGTAGGAGCTTCTCTGAATAGCTCCTTCTTCCAACGGTCTGTTGTATCCTCCCACATACGTGGTACACGATAATCGCCAATAGTGTCGCATAGCTTATTAATAACATTATTCATATCACCAACAATAGGCACTGTAACCTCTACATTCTTACCGATTTCAGCAGGGTCTATATCGATATGGATGATTTTAGAATTTGCTGACAGCTGACCAGGAGCAGCAACAGCTCTGTCGCCTACTCTTGCACCACAGATAAGAATAACATCGGCCTCGTGTATAGCTCTGTTAGCTACACCCTTACCGTGAGAACCAAGCATACCAAGATAAAGATTGTTCTCTGTTGGCATTACGCCAATACCCATCATTGTAGAAACAACAGGAATTCCTGTTTTAGTAGCAAACTCAACAAGCTTTAGCTTTGCACCAGATGTAAGTACACCACCACCTGCACAGATAATAGGTCTTGATGCAGTCTTAATAAGCTCAACAGCTCTTTCAATCTGCTTTGTATGACCCTCTGTACAAGGCTTATAGCCTGTAATTTCTGCCTTTTCAGGATATACAAATTCTTCTATCTTATTTGTTTGAATATCAATAGGTACATCTATAAGAACAGGACCTGGTCTGCCTGATGTTGCTATGTAAAAGGCTTCCTTAAATATTCTTGGCAAATCCTCTGTTCTCTTAACTAAATAACTATGCTTAACAAAAGGCTCACAGGCACCTGTGATGTCTGCTTCTTGGAATACATCTCTACCTATAAGGTCGCTTCTAACCTGACCTGTAATTGCTATTATTGGAATAGAGTCCATATAAGCAGTAGCAATACCTGTAATTAGGTTTGTTGCACCAGGACCCGATGTAGCAACACAAACACCAGGCTTACTTACAGAACGTGCATAACCACTTGCTGCATGAACTGAATTTTGCTCTTGTCTTACAAGAATGTGCTCAATTGGCGACTCCATAAGTGCATCATAAAAAGGACAAATGGCTGCACCAGGGTAGCCGAACAAGATTTCTACATTCTCTTGCTCTAGGCATTTTACCATTATTTCAGCACCGCTAATCATATTCGTCACACTCCCATCAAAATATACATTTTCAATGTATATTATAGACTAAAACAGCTTTAAAATCAAGTAAGATTAACAGGGATAAATTTTTTTAAAAAAATTTTTCAAAAAGTGTTGACAAATATATTGCGATAGGTTATAATGATGAAGCTGTGAAAAACACAGCAAGTTAAATATCGCGGGATGGAGCAGATGGTAGCTCGTCGGGCTCATAACCCGAAGGTCGTCAGTTCAAGTCTGGCTCCCGCAACCACATCATACAACCAATTGCGTAGCAATTGATTGTGCAAACAAGCCCAGTAGTATGCGAAAAATTACTACTGGGCTTGTTTTCTTTTGTAGGCAGAATTATCCCCTTGTCTACTATTTGTATACTACGCTTGTATACTGGTTGTCTACTACTGTATAAAAATGTATACCATACAGCTGTAATAATTGAATTTTTTAGAGGTGTTTCCGTTTGGAGATACCTCTATTTTTTATGCAACCAAATGCAACTAGAACAATTACAGAGCAATACACAATCAATCGTTACACGATTGGTTGCATTATTTATCCTGTTTTCTGTTTCTTGCCTGTCAGCAAGCTATCAAGCATTGCAACTGCCTGCTCATCTGCTGACTGTATAGCGTGTGTTACTCTGAAATACCTGACCAGTGCGACACCTTTCCTCAAATAGTACAGCCTGCCTTTGTAGCTCCTTTTCTATCTGCTTAGGTGTCATTTTGCTGTCAGGCTTCCAAGTGCAGTTTTTAGTCAGCTTTTTACCGTTGGTGTCATAGCCACAGCTTACAGTAATACGGTAGCTGTCACCCCTCTTTGTTATGCTTGCCATTAGGGTTCACCTGCCTGTGTGGTGTTAGGTTTAGGTGCAACGAAGATTTTGTTATATTTTTCTAATTGCTGATTTATCCATAATTTATATAAAGAGCTATCAATAGCACCAGTAGCGTGTAAATCCTTAATCTTTGTCCATTCTTCAAGAAATTTTGCGAATTTTTCACCACAATGAAGAGAAATAAACGGTTCTTTTATCATACATTCTTCATCATAAAAATCCATATTACATCGAAAGCCTTGAATACACTCAATTTCGTCCTCTCTAAGTGATTTTACGTGTTCGCTCAAAATATCAAAATTATTTACTACATCTATAAAATCTATTGTAACCCCTCTATTATTAGTTCTATTACTAGACCTTTGGTTATCGTATTCTACTAAAAAATTAATAACATCACCATAATTCATAGGTGGCTTATTACCACATAACCAATCTATTGACACATTTAAAGCACTTGCGAGAAGAAACACATTACTAAGTGTTGGATTTTTACCACTTTTAGCATTAGGGTTTTCATAAGCTGATACCATAATTGTGGAAATATTAGTTAAATTAGCTAACTCGTTTTGCGTTAATCCAGCGTTACTCCTAGCCTCTTTTAATCTCTTAGCAAATGTAATTCTATCAAATTGTATCGGTTCAACAGGTTTAAACTCAATGTTTTCTGCCATAGTGATTACCTCCATAAATTAATTATAATTATTGTTGTTATCATAATACAATATACGATTTATTTTGTCAAAGGCTTTTTTGAGAAAATATTTGACACGAACTTAATATATGATTATAATTATAAATATAACATTAGCTATTAAACTTAATTTATGGAGGTGAGCAAATGAGAGCTAACGAGGACATCAGAGTACAGGCAAAAAGCAAAGGTGTCAAACATTGGGAGATTGCCGACAAATTAGGATTGATAGACAGCAACTTCTCCCGAAGACTACGACACGAACTCCCACAGGAAGAAAAAGTACGCATATTTGCTATTATTGACGAGCTGGCACAGCAGAAGAAAACAGCTTGAATATTGTAACCAATCGTGTAACGATTGATTGCGTAATAGTGCAATCAATTGCACAAAATTGCAAGGCTACAGCTGTAATTTGATTTTGTGTAATAAAAAAATCCTCTTACCAGTACTGCAATACCGATAAGAGGACACCCGAACAAACAAGCGTAAATAAGCTGATAAACAGCCACCCAGTGAGCAAATGGGGTAACAACGCATTTTATTCAGCTTTATTATACGCTTTTTGTACTTATTTGTAAAGTAGAGAAAGCGAGGTAAAAAATGGATATCTATATCCCTAAAATACAGGAATACACAATCCCAAGAGTAATAGGCATAAAGCAATGTGCAAAGGAATTTGGCATTGCTTTATGCCATCAGGCAATGGGTACATAGTGGCGAACTGCCTTGTATCCGTTGTGGTAAAAAGATTTTAATTAACTGCACTGTAATGGCTGATTTCTTGAGCTGTAAAAGCTCAATTAGCAATGCTGTGGCAACGGATGAGCAGGGCAACTATTATGCACCTGTTACCGAAAATAAAGCTAATACAGCTGATGTAAAGGCAGTTAGAAATATACGCAATTATGGCAAGATTAGAAAAATTTATTAAGGTGGTGAATTTAAACATTGGCAGAACGCAGAATGTTTGCAAAGACAATTATTGACAGTGATACATTTCTAGATATGTCATTATCTACACAAGCCTTATAT
>JAXJUF010000035.1:0-10204 GCA_036309185.1 Acutalibacteraceae bacterium | reverse complement strand
ATTTAATAATGGAGGTCTAATTAGTGACAAATAATGTAAAAAAATCTGTCAGCAACGGAAATAAAGGCAGAAAAATAGTTAAGAACAATAGAAACTTTAAGGCAAAGCAGGTATCAAAATATAATCCAAAGGCTAACTCAAAAAGCAAGGGTAAACGTACCAATAATAAAAAATCCTTTTCTAACAAGGGTGTTACTCCTTCAATAAAAATTGCGTTTTTGGGTGGACTTAACGAGATTGGTAAAAACATTACACTGTTTGAATGCTGTGGAGATATGTTTTTACTTGATTGTGGTATGGCGTTCCCAGATGGTGAAATGCTTGGTGTAGATTTAGTTTTACCTGATTTTACCTATATAAGAGAAAATATTGATAAAATCAAAGGTATAGTTATAACTCACGGTCACGAAGACCATATAGGTGGCTTGCCATATCTGCTTAAGGATTGCAATATTCCTGTATATGGTACACCACTTACAATGGGTCTTATAGCTAACAAGTTAAAAGAGCACAATCTTGTAGCCTCTGCACAGTTGAATGTTGTAAATGCTGGTGATATTGTAAAGCTGGGCTGTATGGATGTAGAGCTTATTCATGTAAACCATTCAATTCCTGACTCAGTAGGTGTTGCAATTCATTCTCCTGCTGGTACTCTTGTGCATACAGGTGACTTTAAAATAGACTGTACACCAGCAAGTGGAGAGATGATAGACCTTACTCGTTTTGCAGAGCTTGGTAAAGAGGGTGTGCTTGCACTAATGGCAGACTCTACAAACGCAGAGCGTCCAGGCTATACAAAAACAGAAGCAAAGGTACAGGAAGGCTTTGAAAACCTTTTTGCAAGGGCAAAAAATCAAAGAATCATCATTGCAACCTTTGCATCTAATATAAACAGAATTCAGCAGATTATTAATTGTGCTTATGCTACAAACAGAAAGGTTGCCTTCTCTGGAAGAAGTATGTTAAACTATATGCAGGTAGCAACAGAGCTTGGTTATTTAGATGTGCCAGAGGGTGTAATCATAGATATTGATTTGTTAAATCAATATCTACCCGAGCAAATTGTATTGGTTACAACAGGTAGTCAAGGAGAGCCTATGTCGGCCTTGTCAAGAATGGCTTACTCAGACCACAGAAAGGTATCAGTAGGTAAAGGAGATTGCATTATTATATCTGCTAAGCCTATACCAGGTAACGAAAAGCTAGTAGGCAATGTAATAGATGAGCTGTTAAAGCTGGGCTGTGATGTAGTTTATGAGTCTATGTATGAGGTTCACGTATCAGGTCACGCTTGTCAGGAAGAGCTTAAAATAATACACAGCCTTGTTAAGCCGGAATTTTTTATTCCAGTACACGGCGAGCAAAAGCACTTGCGTAAGCACGCTGATTTAGCTATGAGCCTAGGTATGAGCAGTGATAATATATTTATAGGTGATATAGGTAACGTAGTTGAGCTTAAAGAGCATACAATGAAACAGCTTCCTTCTGTAGCTTCAGGAAAGGTATTCGTAGATGGTCTTGGAGTTGGAGATGTAGGAAGTATTGTATTAAGAGACAGAAAGCACTTGGGACAAGACGGTTTAATTATAATTGTTGCATCACTTGATATAGTAGACGGATATGTTGTAAGTGGACCAGATATCGTATCAAGAGGCTTTGTATATGTAAGAGAGTCAGAGGAGCTTCTTCACGAGGTAAGAAGAATAGCGGTAGAAATACTTGATGATTTTGCAAACAGAAATATCCACGAATGGAATGTAATCAAGAATAAGATAAAAGATGATGTTTCAAAGCATATCTTTAGTAAAACACGCAGAAGTCCTATGATTTTGCCGATTATTATGGAAGTTTAAAATATTAATCAGATGGGAGGAAAAAGCAATGAAGAAAAAAATATGGACAGTAACGCCATTCTTTTTGGTGTTTACAGTTGCAATATTATGTATGGCTGTTTTTTCCTCTCGTTGGAACTCATATGTTTTCTTTATGGAAATGATAATGGCTCTTATTTCTATAGTAGTAGTTTTTATAGGAATGCGTCGATTTAACTATCATATCAATCGTACAATCAAAATTGCAGCAGAAAAGCTTGGCAAGGATAATCTTGATTATCTCAATCAGTTTAATATACCTGTAGTGGTTACAGGTTCATACGATGATATTGTATGGTATAACGACTGCTTTAAAAGAATAATGGCTAAAGGCAAAGATTGTGCCGGAGATTTGATAAATAATTACATACCAAATACTTCGGTAGAATATATATTATCTTCAGATGGTGCTGATGTAATGTACGGTGAACGAAGATACACTGTTATAAGCTGTGCATTGTCAGAAAAAGCTGCTGTTTTTTATTTTGTAGACGATACATACTATAAAGAAACAACTGACGAGTATATGAGGTCACGTCCTCTTATTGCAACTGTAGCGTTTGATAATATAGCAGAGTTTGAAAAGGACGACGACCAACAACAATCATATGTAACTGTAAATGTAGAAAACACTATTCAGAAGTGGGCAAATAAATACTCTGGTCTTTATAAAAAGCTGTACAACGGCAGATATATGATTGTTTTTGAAGAAAGAATTATAGACGAGCTTACAGAAAATGATTTTAGTATACTTGATGAGATAAAGGAAATACCTCTTGAAAATATTTTATGTACACCTACAATATCAATAGGTATAGGCAGATGTGCAGAAAATTTTAAACAGTGTGAGCTTTGGTCAAGAAATGCACTTGATATGGCTTTAGGTAGAGGTGGCGATCAGGTTGCTATAAAAACTAAAGACCAGTTCCGTTTTTATGGTGGAAATTCTGAGGGCTTTGAAAAGATAGACAAGGTTCGTACAAGAGTTATAGCCAGCTCTATTGTTCAGCACATAAAGTCAAGTGACCACGTACTTATTATGGGACATCATAATTCTGATATAGATTGTATAGGTACGGGTATAGGACTTTGGAGCAGTATTACAAAGGATATGAAAAAGCTGGCAAGAATAGTGGTAAAAAAAGACCATACAGTTGCAGGCTCTTTAATCTCTTTTATGGAAGAGGTTGAAAACGGTAATATGTTTATAAGTCCAACAGAGGCGTTGCAGACTATTACTGAAAAAACATTGCTTATTATAGTAGATACACATTCACCAAGCTTTTTGGAGGATGTTTCGGTTTATAATAAGGCAAGTAAGGTAGTGGTTATAGATCATCATAGAATGACAGTAAACTATATTTCAAATGCACTTGTATTTTTCCATGAGCCACACGCATCATCAGCAGCAGAGATGGCTACCGAGCTTATACAGTATATAGGCGATAAAGGGCTTACAAAGCACGAGGCAGCAGCACTGCTTGCAGGTATTACGTTAGATACAAAGAATTTCGTTCTTAAAACGGGGGTACGTACCTTTGAAGCAGCTGCATATCTTCGCCAAAAGGGTGCAGATACAGTCAGCGTTAAGAGATTATTTGCAAATTCTCTTGATAATTATAAATCTAAGTTCAAGCTTGTATCGGGTGCCGAAATATTTAACCGTTGTGCAATCGCTTGCTCAGACGAGGATTCAGAAGAGGATATGCGAATTACTGCGGCACAGGCAGCTGATGATTTGTTAAGTATAAATAATGTTACTGCATCATTTGTAATGTATAAGCAGAATAATGGTGTAAATATTTCAGCACGCTCACTTGGCGATGTAAATGTACAGATTATAATGGAAAAGCTAGGTGGTGGTGGACACCATTCAATGGCTGGTGCTCAGCTTAAAGCTGTAACAATGGAGCAAGCAAGAGCAATGTTGCTTGAGATAATAGAAAATAATGATATAGAAAACAGTAATGAACACGAAAGCCCTGAAAATGAGCTTTCTGCTGGTGAATCAGAAAAACAAGAAAATAAAAATGAATAAATTATTTGAAAGGATTGAAATAAATGAAAGTTATTTTATTACAGGATGTAAAGGGTACTGGTAAAAAGGGAGAGTTGGTAGATGTTTCTGACGGATACGCAAGAAACTTTTTATTGCCTAAAAAGGTAGCGAAAAAGGCAACTGCTCAGGCTATGAGTGAGCTTAAAAACGCAGAAGAATCAAAGGCGTTTAAAATCGAAGAGGAAAAGAAGAGTGCTAACGCTGCAAAAGAGGTTATAGAGGGAAAATCTCTTAATATAAAGGCAAAGGCTGGTCAGGGTGGCAGACTATTCGGCTCTGTTACAGCAAAAGAGATTGCCACAGAGTTGAAAAAGCAGTTCAGCTTAAATGTAGATAAAAGAAAGATTTCTTTAGATACAGATATTAAAGCATTTGGTACTTACAACGCAGATATAAAGCTTTATACAGGTATAGTAGCTAAATTAAAGGTTGTAGTTACAGAGGCTGACTGATAAAATTATTTATAAAAGTTTAAGTTTGCACAATACTCTTTAGGGGTTATTGTGCAAATTATATTTAGAATAGAGGTGTGTAAATATATGGCAGAGGGCTTCGAGCTTTTTGACGGAATAAAATTACCTTATGATTTAAAGGCAGAGCAGGCTGTTTTAGGTGCTGTTTTGCTTGATAAGGATTGTCTTGACAGTATTGTTGAGCTTATTCCAAACAAAGACTATTTTTACATATCAAATCATAAAATTATATATGATTGTATGATTAATCTTTACAACAGAGGAGCTTCTGTTGACGCTGTAACTGTACTTAACGAGCTGAAAAAGGAACCTGCTTTCGACCAAACAGAGGGTAGAACCTACTTTATAGAACTTGCCAATGTTACGCCGTTTACTACAAATGTAAAGGATTATGCAAGAATCGTAAAGGAAAATTACGAAACTCGTTCATTGATTATTGCAGCAAAAACTATTATCGAAGAGGCTTCAGAGGGTACAAGCACCTCCACTCAGCTTTTAGACTCTGCTGAACAGAAGATATATGATATCCGAAAGGGTGCAGATGTAAAAAGTCTTGAGCATATCGAAAGTGTAATTTATCAGACACTTTCAAGACTAGACTCCCTTAACTCTCCTGATAACGATAAATCAAAGCCTATACCGTCAGGTATATCGGACCTCGATAGAGTTATAACTGGTTTAAACCGTTCAGACCTTATTCTTCTTGCTGCTCGTCCTGGTATGGGTAAAACCTCTTTTGCACTTAACATTGCAAGATATGTAGCGTCTAAAGCTAAATTAAGAGTTGCATTCTTTTCACTTGAAATGACAAAGGAACAGCTTGTATCACGTCTACTTTCTACAGAGGGACTTATAGAGGGTACAAAGCTTCGTTCAGGTAAGCTTAATAACGACGAGTGGGCAAGGCTTATGGAAGCTGCAGAAATTCTAAGTAAGGCAAATATGTACCTTGACGAAACAACTATGCTTACAGTGCCAGCAATGAAAGCAAAGCTAAGAAGGCTTAAAGATGTTGATTTGGTTCTTATAGACTATCTTCAGCTTATGGGTAGTACATTGCGTACAGAAAATCTTGTACAGGTAGTAGGTGAAAACACCCGTGCATTAAAGAGTATGGCTAAAGAATTGAATGTTCCTATAATTCTTCTTTCACAGCTTTCTCGTGCAAGTGAACAAAGAGCCGAGCATCGCCCAATGCTTTCAGACCTGAGAGATTCAGGTTCTATCGAGCAGGATGCCGATATAGTTCTTTTCTTGTATCGTGAGGGCTATTATAGCGATAAGGACGGCAAGAACGATGAAGATGCTGATATGAACAGTGGCGAATGTATAGTAGCTAAAAACAGACACGGCGAAACTAACACTGTAAAGCTTCATTGGCAGGGTCAGTTTATGCGTTTTACCTCGCAGGAGGATAGAAGTGAGTAATATTAATATAAGCGATATTATATTCAATACAGCCGTAAATGGTGGTATGATTGATTACGGAGATACAATAGTAGTGGGTGTTTCGGGAGGAGCAGATTCAATGTGTCTGCTCCACTTTCTTGCGTCTATAAGAAATCAGCTTAAACTCAATCTGATTGTAGCTCATATAAATCACAATCTAAGAGGAGAAGAAGCACTGCGTGACCAAAAATTCGTTGAGAATACCTGTAATAATCTTAATGTTGAATGTAGGGTGTTAAATGCAGATATAAACAAAATATCAGCTAATACAGGAGAAAGCAGTGAGGAATGTGGCAGAAGAATTAGGTATGAGTTTTTCAATGAGCTTTCAGGTAATACTGGAAAAATCGCTACAGCTCACACACTTTCAGATAATACCGAAACAATACTTTTTAACATAATAAGAGGCACAGGGCTAAAGGGAATAATAGGAATACCAAGAACCAGAAATAATATTATACGCCCTATTATTGATATTACCAGACAACAGGTAGAGGAATATTGCAGTGAAAATAATATAGAGTATGTAACCGACTCAACCAACCTAACAAACGATTACAGCAGAAACAAAATAAGAAATACAGTTATACCTGTATTAAAGGATATTAATCCTTCACTAGAGCAAACAATATTAAGGCTTTCAAGCATAGCTAAAGAGAATTTAACTGCTGTAACATCTTTAGCACAGGATTTGCTTGATAAATCAGTTACTAAAAATGGTTATTCCTGTAGCATACTTTCAACTGCTGACAAAACAATATTAAAGCAAGCTATTATATTATTGCTACAAGGCTTAGATTGTAAATCCTACGAAGAAAAGCATATTAATCTTATTTATGACATTGTTGTAGCAAAGCAAGGAGCAGTTCAGCTTCCAAACAGCTATACGGCTATTGCAAGTCAAGGAATATTAAGAGTGCATAAAAACATAAGCAAGCATAAGGAAGTAAATTGTGCTAAAAATCAATCTGAATTATTTAAAGAAAAGACATCTTTTGTCATAAATAACAAAAAAATCAAAGTAGAAATTATACCAAAACAGGAATTTGACGAAATTCTTAAAGTTCACAATTTATTAGTAAAAAATTCCTTAGACTATGATATAATATCCTTTGATACATTAATTCGTACACGTTTACCTAAGGATGTGTTTAAACAGCAGGGTAGAGGTGTTACAAAGACTTTGAAAAAATTATTTATTGAAGCAAAGGTTCCTGCTGAAATAAGAGATACCTTGCCTGTGATTGCGGAAAAAAATAAGATATTATGGGCTTGTGGATTTGGTGTTTCAGAAGAATGTGCTGTTACTGGAAAAACAAAAAATGTTGCATTAATAAAAGTTGAGTAACACTGTATCAACAAAAATTTAAAGGTTGGGGGATAATTATGGAGGCATATAATGAGATAAATGATTTCAAAGAAATATTATTTACAAAAGATCAGATAGATGCTATGACCAAAAGGCTTGGTGATAAAATCACAAATGATTTTCAAGGTAAAAATATACTAATACTTGGTTTGCTTAAAGGTAGTTTTATTTTTATGGCTGATCTTGTAAGAGAGATTAAGCTACCTTGCGAAATTGATTTTATGGCAGTTTCAAGCTATGGTAATGGTACAGAATCGCTTGGCAGAGTTCAAATTATCAAAGATATATCTGAGCATGTTTTAGGTAAAGATGTAATTATTGTTGAAGATATTATCGACAGTGGAGTAACATTAAGCTTTATAGTAAATCATCTGAAAAATAAAGGTGCAAATACAGTTACTTTATGTACGCTTATAAACAAGCCTGAAAGAAGAAAAAAGGATGTTAAGGTAGAGTACATAGGTGCTGATATTCCAAATGAATTTATAGCAGGCTATGGACTTGATTATGCAGAAAAATATCGTAATCTACCATTTATAGGTGTTTTGAAGGAAGAAGCTTATTCATAAATTTTTTTGAAATATATTTGTATCTTAGCTAATAATATATTAAGGCGTTAAGGAGTGAAAACGATTGAATAAAGATGATAAAAAAAATAAGGATGACCCAAAAAAGTCTGGTACACCTAAATTTTTCTTACTGTTTGGTTTAGTTGCAGTGGCTATAATTCTGTTTGTAGCTATGTTTAGCAATGAGCCTGACGAAAGATACCTTTATTCGGATATTGTAGGATATTTTGAACGTTTAGAGGTAAAAGCATTCAGTCTTGATTTTGGTACAGGTAAACTTAAACTACAATTAAGAGCAGATGCCAAGGAACAAAGTAATTATGTAAATAATACTTCGGATTCCAGCTTGCTTGGTTTTGTTTATGGTAAAAATAAAGAACAAGCAACAGAAAATCCTGAGAAGGCTACTGAAAAGCCAACTGAGTCCAAACATATAGGCTTGGGTAACCTTACTAAAAATGGTGATAAATCAAATGGTGATATTATTACTTACACAGTGCCTGATGTAGGTGTGTTCTGGAAAACAATCACAGGCGATTTAGGCAGTAATAAGGGAGTAAATCTTATCGAAGCCTATAACGAGAAATATCCTGATTCACCTATGATATATGATTACCGAAAGGCTTCTGATAATAGCTGGCTATGGGATACTATCCCTATGATTATTATGTCTGTTGTACTGGTAGTTGTATGGCTATTTATTATGAAGAAAATGACCGGTGGTATGGGCGATCCAACAAAAACCTTCGGATTTGGTAAAGCTAAGATTAAAAACCTAAATGACGAAAAAAGAAAGACAACCTTTGATGATGTAGCAGGTGCTGATGAAGAAAAGGAAGACCTAGAGGAGATTGTTCTATTCCTAAAGGATAGCAGTAAATTCAGTGCTTTAGGTGCAAGAATCCCTAAGGGTGTGCTTTTGGTAGGACCTCCAGGTACAGGTAAAACATTGCTTGCAAGAGCAGTAGCTGGCGAAGCAGGTGTACCATTCTTCTCAATTTCAGGTTCAGACTTTGTAGAAATGTTTGTAGGTGTAGGTGCTTCAAGAGTACGTGACCTATTTGACCAAGCTAAGAAGAATAGTCCTTGTATTATATTTATAGATGAAATTGACGCAGTAGGTCGTCAGCGTGGCACAGGCGTTGGTGGTGGTAACGACGAGCGTGAGCAGACACTTAACCAGTTGCTTGTTGAAATGGATGGATTCGGAATTAATGAGGGAATTATTATGATTGCCGCAACAAACCGTCCAGATGTACTTGACCCTGCTCTTATGCGTCCAGGTAGATTTGACAGACAGGTTGTTGTAAATTACCCAGATATTAAGGGCAGAGAGCAAATCCTTAAGGTTCACGCAAAAGATAAGCCACTTGCTCCTGATGTAAAGCTTAGTGTAATAGCAGGAACAACAGCTGGCTTTACAGGTGCAGACCTTGAAAATCTACTAAACGAGGCTGCATTGCTTGCAGCAAGAAAAGACCTTAAGGCTATAACTATGGCAGAAATTCAGGATGCAATGATGAAGGTTGTTGTAGGCTCTGAGAAAAAGTCAAAGGTTATGTCAGAACAGGAAAAGAAGCTTACAGCATATCACGAGGCAGGTCACGCAATTGCATTCTATGCTTGCCCAACACAAGACCCTGTTCACGAAATTTCAATCATACCAAGAGGTATGGCAGGTGGTTATACAATGCCACAGCCATCAGAGGATAGAAGCTATAAATCAAAAAGCTCAATGGAAGAAGATATTGTTGTGTGCTTAGGTGGTAGAGTAGCAGAGGCACTTATACTTCACGACATCTCAACAGGAGCTTCTAACGATATAGAAAAGGCTACCGAAACAGCTCGTGCTATGGTAACAAGATATGGTATGAGTGAGGTAGTAGGTCCTATCAACTATGCAGGTGGTCAAGAGGTATTCATAGGTAGAGATATGGGTCACGCTAAGGATTTCTCAGATGCTACATCTGCTGAAATCGACAAGGAAGTACACCGTATTATTACCGAGGCATATAACAGAACTGAAGATATTCTTACTCAGTATATGTCACAGCTTCATTGTGTTGCACAGCATCTTATCAAGTTTGAAAAGATGAACGGTGATACCTTCGAAAGCATTATGAATGGAACCTACGTTGAGCCTGTAGTGGAAGAAGAGGCTGGAGAAATCGAAGAGTCAGAAATTATTGACGAAAACACAGATGAAATCAGCAACTCTTCAGAAGATACAGAGCAGAGCGAAGAATAAAAAATAAAGAGACTATTAAAAATAGGTAAGCGTCAACTCAAGCACGCCTACCCATCCTCTTTTTAATGGGATATAATTCTCATTGAAAGGAGGATTTTTAAATATGGCGACAAGGAGAACTAAAGAGGAAAAATTAAAATTAATAGCTGATTATGAGGCAAGTAGT
>JAXJUF010000034.1:0-1549 GCA_036309185.1 Acutalibacteraceae bacterium | reverse complement strand
ACTTGCTTCATAATCAGCTATTAATTTTAGCTTTTCTTCTTTAGTTCTTCTTGTCGCCATATTTAAAAATCCTCCTTTTAATGAGAATTATATCTCGTTAAAAGGAGGATGGGTAGGCGTGCTTGAGTTGACGCTTACGTTTAAGCCATTAGCTTTTCTAATCTCTTGTTGATTTCAACTAGGAATGTTTCTGTGTCTACCTTCTGCTTGTTTGGTAGAGTTGAAAGCATTTCAAGGTCACCAGTCATAACACCGTCTTCGATAGTTGAAATTGTAGCTTTCTCTAGCTTGTCAGCAAAATCGCAAAGCTCTGCGTTATTATCCATTTCGCCTCTTTTTCTTAGAGCACCACTCCAAGCGAATAGTGTAGCAACACTGTTTGTTGAAGTTTTCTCGCCCTTTAGGTGCTTGTAATAATGACGCTGTACTGTACCGTGTGCAGCCTCGTACTCATAAACACCATCTGGAGAAACAAGAACAGATGTCATCATTGCAAGGCTACCAAAAGCTGTTGCAATCATATCTGACATTACATCGCCATCGTAGTTTTTGCAAGCCCAGATATAGCCACCATCGCTACGGATAACTCTTGCTACTGCATCATCAATCAATGTGTAGAAGTACTCAATACCAGCCTCAGCAAATTTCTCTTTATACTCTGTTTCAAAAATCTCATTGAAGATATCCTTGAAACGGTGGTCATAGGTTTTGCTGATTGTATCCTTTGTAGCAAACCAAATATCCTGCTTCTGGTCAAGTGCATAGTTAAAGCAAGAACGTGCAAAGCTACCGATACTCTTGTCTAGGTTGTGAATACCCTGAATAATACCGTCTGAATCAAAGCTGTGGATAAGCTTTCTTTCCTCTGTGCCGTCAGCCCTTGTAACGCATAGCTCAGCCTTTGAGCCAGCCTCTACTGCCATTTCAGAATTCTTGTAAACATCACCATAAGCGTGACGAGCAATGCAAATAGGCTTTTTCCATGTTGGAATGAATGGAGTAATACCATTAACGATAATAGGACTTCTGAATACTGTACCGTCTAGCATAGCTCTGATAGTACCGTTAGGAGATTTCCACATTTCCTTTAGGTTGTACTCTGTCATACGAGCAGCGTTTGGTGTGATTGTAGCACATTTTACAGCTACACCGTACTTTTTTGTAGCCTCGGCACTGTCGATTGTAACCTGATCGTTAGTTTCGTTTCTATGCTCAAGTCCTAGGTCATAGTACTCTACATTTAGATCTACATATGGGTAAATAAGAATATCCTTAATCATCTTCCAGATGATTCTTGTCATCTCGTCTCCGTCCATCTCAACAAGTGGAGTTGTCATTTGAATTTTTGCCATTTTACTGTTTCTCCCTTAATTATTATTTAATATTAATCTTAATCTTAATCTTTAATTAAAGATAGATAAATTGGGATTTGTCAAGTTTACGCACAAACTAAACAGCACAAACCAGTTACCCTAACATTACTCACTATATACACAATTGGTATGACTAGGTGTGGGGGATTCCATAAGGGGGCTTGACCCCCTTTGGT
>JAXJUF010000033.1:0-11517 GCA_036309185.1 Acutalibacteraceae bacterium | reverse complement strand
GCGGCTTGAGCATATAAAAATAAAAACTTTATTATAAATTAACGGTTTGTAAGAGTTGACATTTTCAACTTATTAACAAAGCAAGTAAGAAATCGACACATTATATGTGTCCCTTAAAAATACAAACTTAGTTTTATTAAAAATTATTTGTACGCAATGTAAGCGTGAGCGACAGCTCACACCAACAAATCCAAATTTATCTTTTATAACCTTAGTATTATCAAACTATTTCCCCATATACACAAAAAACACCGTTTCCAAAATGAAAACGGTGTTTTTTTATACGCTTTAAACACTAAAATTTTGTTTGAATCTAGACAAAAATTCAACTGTTCTTGGATTTTTAGGCTCATTAATAACCTGATGTGGAGTTCCCTCTTCAGCTATTACACCCTCATCCATAAATATAATCTTATCTGCAACATCTCTTGCAAATTCTATTTCGTGAGTAACAACAATCATTGTACTTTCTGATGTTTTCAAACCTCTTATAACGTTCAACACCTCACCAGTAAGCTCAGGGTCAAGTGCTGAAGTAGGCTCATCAAAGCAAAGAATATCTGGATTTAAAGCCAAAGCTCTTGCTATTGCAACTCTCTGCTGTTGACCACCACTAAGATTACAAGGGTATGAATCCTTTTTCTCTGAAAGACCTACCTTTTCAAGCAATGTCAGTGCATTTTTTCTTATATTTTCCTGTGCTTCTTTATATGTTTTTGCACCCATAAATTCACCATTAAGCTTTAGCTGTTCTTTTGCTAATAGCTGTGGTGCAAGCACAATATTATCAATAACCTTATACTGTGGGAAAAGATTAAATGATTGAAAAACCATACCGAAATGCAGTCTGTTTTTTCTTATTTCTTTCTCGTTATGCTTTGATTTATCATTACCATCAAACAACACCTTGCCATTTACGGTAATTGTGCCATTTTGAGGTGTTTCAAGGAAATTAAGACATCTAAGCAAAGTAGTTTTACCCGAGCCAGATGAACCGATTATAGCCAAAACCTCGCCCTTTTCAAGCGAAAAGCTAATATCCTTAAGAACCTCTGTTTTACCAAAGTTCTTTTTAATATTGTTTACTTCCAACATTGACATATAATCGCCCCCCTAACCCTTGTAATAATCAAGCTTCTTCTCAATATAAGCAAACAGCAGTGTTAAAATACCACAGAAAGCCAAGAAGAATACTGCTGAATAGAACATAGGCCATATCAAGCCTGTCATTGAGAAATCCTTAGCATTCATAAGAATTTCAGGTATAGCAATAACGCTTGCAAGTGATGTATCCTTTACCAAAGTAATTATTTCATTGCCTATTGGTGCAGTAATTCTCTTTATTACCTGTTTAAGTACAACCTTGAAAAATATCTGTGTTTTTGTCATACCAAGCACCTGACCAGCCTCATACTGCCCCTTTGGAATAGCTTCTATTCCTCCTCTGTATATTTCAGAAAAATATGCAGAATAGTTAATTACAAAGGCTATTAAAGCAGCACTCATTCTAGGGAAGCTAAATGCACCATTTGTAACAAGTGGTGGAATATAGAAAACCACAAATAGCTGAAGCATAAGAGGTGTTCCTCTTATTACCCATACAAAGGCTCTTGTAAGCCACCTTAAAGGCTTAAATTTTGTCATAGACCCCATTGAAATAACTAGACCAAGTGGCAATGCAAGCAATAATGTAATTGCAAATATGTAACAGTTATCAGCAAAACCTGTTAAAAGCTGTTGCGAAACATTTGTAAACTCATTCATAATTAACTCTACTCACCAATTATTCAGGCTTAACAAGAAGTAGATCCTGAAGCTCATACTTAGTAGCAATTCTCTCAAGCTCGCCTTCATTTGCAAGCTCCTTAATAGCATCATTTACCTTTTGTGTTACTTCTGGGCTGTTTTTACGGAAAGCAATACCGTACTGCTCTGGTGCAAAGCCTTGGTCTCCTGCTACTTTAAGATCTGAATAATCTGTACCATTAGCAATTGTACCAATTGACATTACATAGTCAATAATTGCAACATCAGCTGTACCTGATTTTACCTCAAGTAAAGCCTTAGCCTGTGAATCAACTGAAACATACTCAGCCTCTGCAAAGAATGGATCTTCTGTTGCTACACTTTCACCAGCTGATTTTTTCTCTGCTACTACTGTTGCACCTGCAAGGCTAGCAGCATCTTTATATTTATCAGCATTTTCTGCCTTTGTTACCATAACCTGCTTATTTTCCATATATGCAATAGAAATATCCATATTTTCTTTTCTTTCGTCAGTAATTGTCATACCGTTCCAGATACAGTCAATTGTCTTTGAGTTAAGCTCAACCTCCTTAGATTCCCAATCAATCTTTTGGAATACTGGCTTAACACCCAATTTTTCACAAACCTTCTCGGCAAACTCTGTTTCAAATCCTGTAAGCTCACCTTTTTCATCCTTGTAGTTCATTGGCTCAAAATATGTAATACCAATTACCATCTCGCCCTTTTCTTCCATATAGCTCCAATTATTAGCTGATGAACCACAGCCTGCAAGCATTGTAGTCGCAGTAGCTGCAACTAATAAAGTTGATAAGATTTTTTTCATTTGGTTATCCCCCATTTTTTATTTCATTAGTTTATTAAATACTAACGTTTACAAAAGCGATATATCGTTGCATACACGCAATATACCACACGACTTTTACGCTCGTTTTATTATTATACCACTAACAAGCTACTAAAGTAAAGTGTTACAGAATATCTTTATTCACTATGTTTTTTACTTGTTTTGATTTATTTTTCACAAAAGTGTTGACAATTAGATTATTATCGGATATAATATAGAAGCTGTGAGGTTAACAGCAAAATTTAATATTTTTTCGAGGTGTAACTCAGTTTGGTAGAGTGCTTGGTTTGGGACCAAGATGCCGCAGGTTCAAGTCCTGTCACCTCGACCATTGAAAGTCAGTAAACATTGGTTTATTGACTTTTTTCTTTTTATGTTCAGAGTAGGTGACTTGAACCTGTGAAGGCTGTGAACGTAAAGGAAATGTGCCAGTGGCACATTTTTAGCGAACAGTAGCGAACGCTTTAGCGTGAGCTATTCGGCACGCAGTGACGAGTCAAGTCCTGTCATCTCGACCAGTATGAGTGTTGATAACGGATTTAAGTTATGAACACTCTTTTTCTTTGTCAAATTCTTCTGATATGTATACGTGAGCAGGTTATGTGCCTGCTCACTTTTTGTTTTTATAGGAAACTTCTCTTTTTTATTCAGCCTGACTTTCTTGGGATATACTCAACTGGATATATGCTAAAAATATACAAATACCATATATTATAAAAATACAAACAGAAAAATAAACACCTTGCAGGTTTGTACTGTTCGCATAATTCAGAGCAATACAGCTGTACAGGTGTTTATTTAGTAGCTTATTCTGTTTTTGTGTATATAAAAAATTATTTAGCTTTTAAGGAATTTTATAATTGGCTCGATATACTTTATATCTGAAATATCATAAGAGGATGAAATCATTCTTATCTGCTCTAAATCATCATCTGTTTTATCTTTCTTTGCGTTTAACATTTTAACAAACATTTTCATCATTACTTTTGATTTAACTGACATAGCCTCGTAATTAAGGCCACCAGGGCAATAAAACCATTTAACTATTTTCAATTCTTCATCGGTAAAGTTTTTTGGCAGTGTAGCATTAATCTCAGGATTTTCAATAGGACTTGCTCCAACACAAAAAACAACAAGCTTTTTGTCACTCCACTTTGATATATTCTTTTTAAACCATTTGAGCTTGCTGATTGAACCTGCTATAGCCCAGCCTCCAAAAACTATAGCGTCATAGCTTTCAAGGTCCATTTTCTTAGCTTGGTTATATTCAACACATTCTGCTTCTGCCTTTTCTGATATCCACTGAGCATATCTTTTTGTAAAGCCCGTTTCTGAATTATAAATTACAATAGTTTTCATTTTCTTATCTCCTCATTAATTATCTTTAAATTCTCTTCCAATTTTGATAAAAAGCAATATGTGCTTTTTATTTGCTCATCATTTACGCCATAAAATAATCTTTCGAGAAACTCGGTTTCCTTTTCTCGGTATTTCTCGGCTATTTGTTCAGCTTTTTTTGTTAGCGTTACTACACGTTTTCTTTTGTCGGTTTCACATTGTGTAAGAGTAACAAGACCCTTTTTTTCTAAGCTTGTTAGTATTTCTTTTACGTTTTGTCTTGAACAGCCCATCACCTTGGCAAGGTCATTTGCAGTTGGAGCAGTATCGCTAAAAAGGCTCATACAAGCCAACAGAAAAAACTGTTTACAGGTTATTTCCTCATAAAAAGCGTCACCTGCTGTTTGCAACCTGTTATTAAACGCAAAGAAAAATCCGAATAATGCATATTTAGGGTCAACCATATTTAATACATCAGTAGATTTCATAGCAGTCCTCCTTTTTATATTATGCAATATATTGCATATATTGTAATACGTTATTTTTACTTTGTCAATACTCTCTTAAATATTATTTTATATGGTTTTGCAAAATAAAAATAAACACCTATCAAAGCTTGTGCTGTACTCACAATCTGGAGCAGTACAAAGCTGATAAGTGTTTATTCTGAGCGTATTATTCTGTTTATTTAAATTCAAGCAATTTACAACTACGTATTAATACATATTTACATCATCTTTGCTTTTATTCTGATATTCAATTAGCTTTTGTGTGTACTCTTTACCCTTTATTTTTACTGTTATCAGATAGATTACAACACTTAAAGCAAAGCAAGCAAGGAAAATTCCTATAAAACTAAGCCATATCATAATATTTGCGTTTGCAAACCACGAAAACAGCAAAGCAAAAATTAATGTTACTAAAAATAATGATATTATAAATACGCAAATTCGCACAATATAAGAAACCTTTTTAATAAATATATCACTAAAAGTAATAAGCATTAACGCTCCACCAATTATTGCAATGCCTAACATCTGACCAATTTTATACACAGAAACGCTTTCTACCCCCTTTAACAGTGCTATCACAAAGAATACCACCATCATAATTGAAAATATTTGAGCAACCTCGTGTGGCAATCTTTTTATAAAAAATTTCATTTTCTCTTTCATTATTTAGTACCTCCGATTCCAAGTTTCTTTTTAAGCTCTAATGCATATTGTCTTGATACATAAATACATTCACCGTTTTGCATAGTGGCAAGTATTTTGCCACCAAAATCAGGTCTTATAGATTTAATACGGTTTATGTTTATTACACAGGATTTTGATACTCTCATAAAATCTGCTTTAGAAAATCCATCTAATGTTTCATAAAGTTTAAGCTCTGTTTCATAAACTGCATTTACGGTATAACAAAATGTTTTTCGTTCTACCGATTCAAAATAAAAAACATCATTTGGCTCTATACAGTATGTATCATTTTCGCTAACCCCAACAATTCTTCTTTCATTACTTTCTGCGTTTTTTATCACACTGATAAGTTTAAGTATTCTTTCGTCAGTTTCTCTGCACTCAATAGTCACCTTTGTGTCATTGAGTGCTTTGTTTTCTATAAGCTTTATTTCCAAAACTGTCCCTCCGTTTATATTCTGTAGCTACTGTAGCTATTATATTACTTCAGAAAATTTTTGCAATATCAAAATGCACAAGTTGCACCACACTATACATAAGCTGTAAAAATACAACATTAAAAAATCAACACAGCAGGTACAACCTAACCTACTGTGTTGATTTCTATTTCTTATTTAATACTAATACCTAATTAACCCTATTATTCGATAACAAGCTCTTTGATTTCTACCTTTTTAATTTTGCGTGAAGCAAAGTATGCGAATACAAAGAAGCTAACTGCTATAATTGAAATAGGTACAATGAAAGATAAAGCAGTAAACTGTGCGTTAACGCTACTTATACCAGTTAATTTTAACACTTCTGTAAGAGCATTTTTAGTAAACAACACACTTAAACCAATCCCAAAGACCGAACCTATTAAAGACATAATCAAAAATCTTACTGCAAACTGTAAGCGAAGCTTGCTTGATGTAAAGCCAAGAGACTTATAAATTCCGATATCTTTTCTTTCCTGCAAGAATGCTTTTTTGCAGACCATCATTACTACAACCAACGAGAACACTATGGAAATTGCATAAATTATTGCTGTCATTGCATAGCCTACAACAGCATAGGATTCAAGCATAGCATTAGATTCAGAGGCTTTAACTGATAGAATATCAAAGTATTTTTCGTTAAGCTCATCAGCAATAGCAGTACAGCTTGCTGGATTCTTAAGGCTATAGTTACAGAATAGAACATCATCTAAATCAAGAGTTTTTGCACATTCAAAAGGCATTGAGAAGTTAAGTCCCATATTGTTTGCATTAATACTTATACCTGTAATAATACAATCCTGATTATAGTTTTTATAAGCAACAGTTACCTTATCACCAATTTCTGCCTTAAGCTCTTCAGCAAGAAACTCTGTAATTGCAATTTCGTTGTCATACTGTGGGTATCTTCCCTCTTCCATAATAATAGACTCTGGGTTTTTATACACACTACAGAAATATGAATTACCGTTTATTGACATAGATATATTTGTGTAATTGAGTTTTTTCTCTATTTCAGAGTGCTTTGTAATTATACTTTCAACTTCTTCTACTGTGCTGTCTGATACACTGTTTTTATAATTAATTTGCAGTTCAGTGAATGTTACACCCATAGCATCCATAGATGATTTTGAATCAACAGAGTTTGCAAGCACATTTATTGTAATCATAAAGAACATCAGAATAGCAATTATAATCATTGTGCCGATATATCTATGTTTGTTAGAGGTAAACTGTCTTAAAGCAAGGCTTGATGATAATGCCTTTTTAGTGATTGGTGCATTTAGTCTGCTGTCAAAGTGTATGTCGTTTTTGCCACCAGAAATTGCTTTCATAGGTGATACTTTGCCTATTTTATGGGTAGAAACAAGTATAAACACTACAGAAACTGCAAGAACAGCCAAAACAAACAGAAGACTGACTAAAATTGATATGTTATTTTCGTTTGGAATACCTGAAATAGGCTGAAAAACACCACCAAAAAGCGTAGCAAATGGTATAGCCAAGGCTATGCCAACAATTGCACCGATAATCTCTGCAAAAACATACTGTAAACCAAAAATTGTTTTGATTTTATTTTCAGAGAAGCCCTGTGCCTTAAGTACACCCAGACTTGTGTATTCCATTTCGATACTTGTAGAAATAGAATGAGCCATAACGATAAGAACAATACCTACAAGAAAGCCTACAAAAACAAGAAGAACATTAAGAATAACATTCGGGTAAATATTTGTAACATCGAAGGATTGAGTTTTTAAAAGTGAAGCATCGGTATAATCAAGAATACCAGTGTCGAGATTAATCTGACGTTTGAACTCAACATCGCTCATGCTTTCGTCAGCCTTATAAATACAAACCACTCTGTAATCAGATGTTTTTTCTGGAGTAGACTTTTCAACTGCCTCGGTGTGAAGTCTGTCAAAATCCTCGTCACTTATAAAAACCTGTTTAAAGCCTATATTCATACTGCCCAGCAAAGGCTCTACAACATAGCCCTTTATGGTGAACTTGTTTTTACCGTTAACAGTGTTTAATTCGATTTTGTCGCCGATATTACAGCCAAGAGTTGTGTTTACAGCCTGTGGAACATAAATCTCTCCACTTTTCAGCTCTGGTACTTCGTCAGCATAGCCCGACAAATCCTCGTTAAGCAAACGGTATTCATCAGTAAGCTTCACCATCGCCCACATGCTATTGTCTGTTTTTTCGTCACCAAATTTAGTTTCGACAGTTGCAACTGCTTCTTTTACAACAACATCCTTTACTAATGAATGATTTTCTACAGACTCCAGTAGCTCGTTACTAAGCATATCAGCATTCATTATCATATTCAAATCGCCAGCGTTTACGTTGTCAAGAGCATTTTGAATGCTGTTTGAGCAATTCTCTTTGATACTGAAAACAGCAGTAAACGACATTGAAATAATAAGCATTAAAATAATAATACTTACAAATGAGCCTTTTTTGTGGCGAATATTTGCTTTAAGTAAAGTAAAAATTTCCATATCGCACCTCACCACTGCATTGATGAAAGCCAAGCATTAACCTGTGCTTCTCTGCTTTTTAATTCATCAGGATTATAAGGTGGCAAAGTAAGCTCGCCTATAATTTTTCCGTCCTCAAGATATAAAATTCTTGTTGCTCTAAGAGCTGCCTTCATATCGTGGGTAACCATTAAAATGCTCTGTCCTGCTTTATTTAAATCTGTAAGAAGGCTTAGAACCTCGTTGGTATTTTTTCTGTTTAAAGCACCTGTTGGCTCATCTGCAAACAAAAGCTTAGGGTTTTTAACAACTGCTCTTGCAATAGCACATCTCTGCTGTTCACCACCAGAAACCTGTGATGGTAAATGTGTTTTTATGTGAGATATACCCATTTTTTCAAGCAACTCTTCTGTATGCTGTTTTACATCATTTGCAGAGCTGGTTTTATCAAGATAGCCAGCCACTGCTACATTTTCAAAAAGTGTAAGATTACTTACAAGGTGCATCTGCTGAAAGATAAAGCCAAAATCCTTTTGTCTTAGCTTTGAAAGCTCTTTTTCTTTCATTGTTACAATATCCTTGTCATCATAAATAACCTTACCTGCTGTGGCTCTATCCATACCACTTAGTGAATAAAGTAGGGTTGATTTACCAGAGCCTGAGGCTCCCATTATTACTGTAAAATCCCCCTCGTATAAATCAAGGTCAATGTGCTGTAAAATATGACTTTGACCACCGTTATGTGCGTAGCTTTTACAAAGTTCCTTTGCTGATAGAATTGTGTTTTTCATGTTGTTCCCTCCGTTAGTTGATAGCTATATTCTATCAGAAAAGTTATTAAGAAATCCTTAAGATAAATTATAAAATTGTTTTTTATTTTGGTAATGTTACAATAGCCTCAAAGCTATTTGTATGATTATGCAAAAGCACCTTTCCGTTCATTTTTTCAACAAGGTATTTTACTATATAAAGACCAAGACCAGAGCCTTGCTCTCCTTCTACATTTTTGCCACGATAAAATTTATCGAAGATAAATGGCATATCGCTGTCGGGTATACCCTTACCATAATCGGTAAAATGAATATTAACACTATCATCAGCTTGAGTAAGCTTTATATCAACCTTAGTTTTTGCATACTTTCTTGAATTGTTGATAATGTTTTCTATAATCTGAGTAAGTCTGTTTTTATCGGCAGATATAAAGGCTTCAAATTCAGGCTTTTCAAAAATCACATCATTATGCTCATCTGCAATTTCTAAAACTACTCTTTCAACAAAGCTACATAGCTCTAGCTTTTCAGAATTGATTTTCAGCTTATCCAAATCAGAAAGAGAGTGTAAAAACAAGTCGTTAGTTAGTTTAGCAACCTCATCACACTTACGCATAATTACAGATAAGTATTTGTTACGCTTTTCGGGTGTTGAGTCCATATTCGCTTGTAAGCCCTCAACATAAGCTCTGATTGACGCTATAGGGGTTTTTATATCGTGAGAAAGTGTTGCTATAACTGTTTTGTTATTCTCAATAGCTTCCTTTTCACATTGTCTTGCTTTGGTTATTTCGTTACGCATACTGTCAAATGCCCAAGTAAATTTACCAAAATAGTTTTTTCGTTCATATTTAAGAGGTATATCAAAATTACCCTTTGCAATGCTGTCTGAAAAATGCTGGAGCTTATCAAAGGGTCTGAGTACCGAAAAATAAATATAAAGAGAAACAAATATAAGAAAAGTAAGGTTTATCCCACCTATTAAAAGTACTTGGTTGTTTTTTTGATTGGTAATCTCTGTACTTCTTATATTTTTTTCAAGGTCTGAAATTTTCTCCTCTGCTAAAGCTGTATCTCCTGATTTTACAAGCTGGGCAATCTCATTAAGTGCAACAATCTGCTGTGATTTTTCTGTTTGACCATTTTCGGCAGACGACGAAAAGTAAAAGAAGGTGGTAAGCAAAATTATAATTGCTCCAAAAACTGCTGTTACTGAAAATAGCTTATTCTTCATTTGGCACCTCTAAAATATAACCAACTCTGTGCTTAGTTTTAATATATTTAGGACTTGCTGGGGTATCCTCCAGCTTTTCTCTAAGCCAACGTATATGAACAGTTAATGTTGACGTTTCAACTGTAGAAAAAGCACCCCAAACCTCAGAAATCAGCTTTTCTTTTTCTATTGCTACGTTTTTATGCTGACAAAGATATGAAAGTAAATCAAACTCCTTTAACGACAATGGAACAGGGGTACCGTTTTTAGTAACTGTTCTTGCTGTAAGATTTACCTGAATATTTCCGAATACTACAACGCTTTCCTGCTGAGAAAATCCGTAGGTACGCCTTATAAGAGCATTTATACGAGATAACAGCTCTTTCATAGAATATGGCTTAGGTAAATAGTCATCTCCACCAATGTCAAAGCCTGTGATACGGTCTGTTTCACTTGTTCTTGCACTTGCGAAAATTACAGGTGTAGTTGATGTTCTTCTAAGCTCACTACAAATTTCAAAACCGTTTAAGTCTGGTAAATTTATATCAAGCAAAATAATGTGATATGTATTACTTTCTAAAAGCTCAAAGGCTTTTTCGCTGTCTTCGGCACAGGTTACATTATACCCATACCCCTCCAGCATATCAGAAATAATAAATGACAAATCCTCGTCATCATCAATTATAAGTACTTTATTGTAAATATTGTTTACCATATAATCACCACCCTAGTTATAATTATTATAAGCTAATAGCTAAAAAAAGACAACCATAGTAAAACATAAGGTGTATTTGAGAGAAAAACTACCAAAATATAAATTCTATTGACTATAAATTGTGTTTGATTTAAAATATTTATAGTTAGAATAATTCAGTTTTTTGATTTTGTAAAAGAACATATTATTACAAAAACTAAATATACTAAATTTAAGAAGATAGTATGTATCAGCACCTACTAACAGTAAATCACAAAATCACTGAATATAACTAGATTGTATCAAAAAAGCATTTAAAAGATTATTCTAAAACAAGAAGCAACAAAGGAGAAAGAAAAAATGAAAAAAATTATTACACTTTTAATGGCGTCACTTATGGTTATGTCAATGACAGCCTGTAACAGCAATGAAAACAACACAGAAATCGAAAATAGTACAAGTGTTGAAACAAGCACAAACGAGAATAGCTCAAACGATAGCAGTAACGCTTCTTCTGAAGCTACAACAGTAGGCGAAAAATTGCTGGCTGACTTTAAAGCTGACTCTACAGGCACAGCACAGGAAATTGCAGACCGTTTGTTAACTAACGAGGTTATCCAGTTTATGGGTGGTGCAACACCTGTTGAAGAGGGTTTGCTAAGTGGTTTTGATAATGCTGAAATAAAGGGCTTTAAAGAGGGTGTAATGTTTGCACCAATGATGAGCTCTATTGCAT
>JAXJUF010000032.1:0-3076 GCA_036309185.1 Acutalibacteraceae bacterium | reverse complement strand
TCAAGTCTTACTTGTCAACACCTTTTTTCAAGTTTTTTGAAGTTTTTTCATTCAGACCTGTACTAATCAAAGTCAGTCCAAATTAATTCCAACCTCATTTTTTATCTTGTTTTCAGTGTTTTTTCGCCGTCATTTTAGACAGCTTTGTTATTATATCGTTTTTATTCCCGTTTGTCAACACCTTTTTTCAAGTTTTTTGAATATTACTTTTATCTGGCTTTATAATACTTAATATAAAATATTCAAGGGGTAATAATATGACTATTATAAAACACCATCTAAATATATTTGTTGCAATTATATTATCTGTTCTTATTATATTCTTCTCTTTAACCTCAAGCTCTGTTCACGCTGTATCAAAATATGGTTCAAGTGGTGAAGAGGTAATTGAAATACAGCAAAAGCTAAGTGAGTTAGGATATTATTATGGTAACATTGATGGTAAGTTTGGTAACGACACAAAAAAAGCAGTAATACAATTTCAAAAGGATAACGAACTATCCCCTGACGGTATTGTAGGAATAAAAACACTGGAGGCCCTTGGTATAGGTAAAGCATCAAACAACAGCACCTTTACAGAATCAGAAATAAGTCTGCTTGCAAGAATAATTTCTGCTGAATCAAGAGGTGAACCCTACGAAGGTCAGGTAGCTGTTGGTGCTGTTATACTTAATAGAATTGACCATCCTTCTTTCCCTAATACAATTTCTGGGGTAATTTTTCAACCACTTGCGTTTAGCTGTGTGAATGACGGACAAATTAACGAGCCTGTATCAGACACTGCTTTGCAAGCAGCACAAGACGCAATAAACGGCTGGGACCCTAGTGGTGGTGCAATTTATTACTATAATCCTTCTAAATCTACTAGCAAATGGATTTTTTCAAGAACAATTATATGCTCAATAGGAAAGCATAAATTTTGTATATAGTATATTTAATACAATTTATACTAATTTTATACTTCTAATTCTACCATAAAATTCTTTCTATACTCTTGTTTTTGTCCCTTATAAATTATATAATATAAAGTAAGTTTTTTATAAGGAGTGGTAGACAATGAAAAATCAACCATCAGCAGGAGAACAATTAATTCTGCTACAAAATATTTCATATGTTAAGCAATTTATGCAAAGAGGATCTGTAAAGGTATTATTTTTAGTTAATCTATTATTAACTATTACCACTGGTTTATTTATAAACTCATTTAAGGGTATTTATAAGTCAGTTTTAGATTTTCTTGTGAATAATTACAGTGTTGATATTGAGCTTCCTGCAGAAGCTATTGTAAATTCACTATTTAACATTTTATCTATTAGTACAATTGCTTTTGGTTTAATTCTTCCTATTACACTTCTTTACATTATTATCCGTTCAAGAAGTGAAAATCCTTCTGTTGTACCATCTGGTGCTATAAAATTTTTATATGTACTTTCTTTTATCCAAGCAATATCTGCAGTAATAACATCTGTTATTACACTAATTCTACAGTTTTTCTCAATTTTTGCGGCTGATAATATGGTTGAAGCAATTATTTCTTTTGCTATTTACTTTGTAGCTTTATTAATTTACTCAGCCTATTACATACTACAAACAAAATTCTTAGGTGCAGTTAAACATTCATGTACTGGTTTCTCTTTAATTTATGGTTCTTCTAAAGGCTTTGGTACACTTTCTGTATTAGCATCTATAGGTTCAGGCGTTATATCTGCTGTTTCTATAGTTATGTTTATTGTATTTTATTCTATGCTCTCTTCTGATATGGAAAGCAACCCTAATTTTAAAAGCTTTTTAGAAATGGGTGGTAAAGAGCTATTCGATTCATTAAAGCCTGTTGCTATTATTTTTATTACACTTACAGTTCTTTACACTTTATATAATGTTTTAGTGTCTGTTGTTACTTTCGGTTACAGAGATACAGTAGCAGAGGCTATAAACGATTCATTTATTTCAACCAAAAATGCAAGCAGTGCTATTAACAGTGCATTCAGAACCTATGGAGGAAATAGCTCTTATTCTAATTACAACTATACATCCTCCAATGTAAGAGGTCAGCAAAGCTACGCTGTTGCAAACAATAATAACAATAAAGAAAACACTACACCAAAAAACAATGTAACTCCTGTTACTCCTGAAGCTCCTGTTGATACAGCATTTAATCCATACAATAATCAACAAGATTCTTTTAATAACAATAACACATATGATGAATCTATGTCAGCTCACGGAAGCTTTATACCAAATCAACAGGAATTTCAAAACGATAACCTCTACGAAGAGCCTGTTAATTTAAACGGTAGCTTTGGAATACCACAGGATTTCAATGATAATTATTAATAATTTTTAAGCTAACACCCAAGGTATAGAGATATTTTTATAAATGATTAATGCATCTATAAAAAGCTCTCCTTGGGTGCTAAATTTATTGTTAAAGGAGAATTTTTATGCAACCTAAAAAAGACTACACAAATTTAAGTATTGATGAAAAGCTAGTTTTACTTGACGGAAAATTAGAGTATCTTGATAAACTAATCGTTTACATAGAAGAAAAAATTGACAAGCTTGAAAAACTGGAAAGTAAATTATCTGAAACTAATGTAAAGCCTGTAGAAAAAGCTGTGAATGATGTTCCTGCTACTAACAACGAGCCTGTGGCTATGGGTGGTAGCTTCGGCTTTGGTGGCAATGAGCCTATGGACGAGGAATATACTCCTGTTGAGAAAGAGCCTGTTGTGCTTGATAACATTCCTCTTGGTGGTAGCTTTGGCTTTGAAAGTGAGGATACTAAGGCTGATACTACTCTAGAGGTTACGGAGGATATAGATGAGTCTGCTGTGGAAGCACCTGTGGAAGAGGCTGTTGAGACCGTTGCAAATACTACTGTGGAAGAAGCTGTGGAGAATACCCCTGATACTAACACCAACAGTGAGCCTGTAGCTATGGGTGGTAGCTTCGGCTTTGGTGGCAACGAGCCTATGGACGAGGAATATACTCCTGTTGAGAAAGAGCCTGTTGTACTTGATAACATTCCTCTTGGTGGTAGCTTTGGTTTTGAAAGTGAAGATACTAAGGCTGATAC
>JAXJUF010000031.1:0-45657 GCA_036309185.1 Acutalibacteraceae bacterium | reverse complement strand
GTAACGACCTGGGAAAATAGGAAGACGCCAACATTTGTGTATTTAATTATCTTAAAGATGTTAAATACACCTTACCGATATTCCTCCATAGCTCAGTCGGTAGTGCAGATGTACACAAATGTACCTGACATTATTACTTAGTTTGAGGATACCTTAAATCTTAAAATTGAAAATTTTGGCGTCGCCTCCATCGCACTTTGTGCAATGTCGGCGTTTGGTTAACAAGATGTTAATCTCCCCGAAATCGCACAATTTTTAGATTTAAAAATTAAATTGAGTGAAGCTACCGAATCATTCAATTACACATTCCTCCATAGCTCAGTCGGTAGAGCGCATGACTGTTAATCATGATGTCACTGGTTCGAGCCCAGTTGGGGGAGCCAAAACCCGTTCTAATGAACGGGTTTTTTCTATAAGTAAAAATAAATAACCGGGTGTGGCGCAGTTTGGTAGCGCGCTTGAATGGGGTTCAAGAGGCCGCAGGTTCGACTCCTGTCACTCGGACCAAATAAGACCGATCATTTTGATACGATAAGTATCCAAATGGTCGGTCTTGTTATTTTGCTATTTTTTCGATACCATGATATAATCAATTTGATAAATTTGAATATGTAGGTGAATGGATGAGCAAACAGATAGCAAACATAATTACAATCAGCCGAATTTTAAGTTGTATATATCTGTTGCTATGTCCTGTTTTTTCCATTAGTTTTTACATTATGTACTTATTTTGTGGAATTACGGATATGGCAGACGGAATAATCGCAAGGAAAACAAAGTCCATTAGTGAATTGGGAGCAAGATTAGATACGGTTGCAGATAGTGTATTTGTAGCAGTATGTTTTGTAAAAATACTACCGTTAATGCAATTTCCTGCTTGGTTGTGGACTTGGATTGTTATTATAGCAATAATTAAAATTGGTAACGTTATTTTGGGATTGATTTCTAACAAAAAGCTAGTATCCATACATACTATTTTGAATAAAGTCACAGGATTTTTATTATTTTTGTTACCTTTGACGTTCAGTTTTATTGAACCAATTTATAGTTCTGTAGTAGTGTGTTTAATGGCGACATTGTCAGCAATCAATGAGCTGTACCTTATCAGGATAGGCAAAGAAGTTTTTTAGCTCTGCTAATTCCAATTTGTCTAACAACTCGGCAGGGCTTTATTTCTGCGAGAGAGTTTCAATTTTTCTATCGTAGGGCTTCAAAAAAATGAAAAACTTTTGAAACCGTATTATTATCAAGAGAATTTATATCGAGTGTTTATAACCTATTTGATGTTATGGACACTCGTTTTTTGCATAATAAGAAACCTTTTGAGAATAAATTATTTTCAAAATTTATTGTTTATATTAATTTAATAGTAAGGCTAAGGGTTATATGATATAATGGCTATAGCTTTAATAATTTATAGAATTTATAGAGTTAGGAATGTTTTTACTATGGCAAATAAAAATCAAAGTGTATCCAAATTTAGTGAAAAATTATTAAAAGAATTAAAAATGCTTAAATTTCAGAATTTTATTTTTTTACTTATGGCAGGTTGCATTAATGCGATTGGTGTAACATTATTTTTAGCACCTGTAAAGCTATATGATAGTGGTATTTCAGGAACCTCAATTTTGCTTGCTCAGATTACACCTGAATATCTATCGTTGTCGTTAATACTTTTAATTTTGAATATTCCTCTGTTTCTTTTTGGATTAAAAAAGCAAGGTGTTCAATTTACAGTGTATTCGTTATTTACGGTTTCTATATATTCATTGGCTTCTTGGTTAATAACCGATATTTTACCTATTGATGTAAGTATTGCTTCGCCACTGGCAGGTGAGGATTTGTTGTTGTGTGCTTTGTTTGGTGGAATAATTTCGGGTATTGGTAGTGGTCTTACAATACGATATGGAGGAGCTATTGATGGTGTTGAGGTTATGGCTGTAATTTTTGCGAAAAAGCTAAATCTTACAGTAGGCTCTTTTGTAATGATTTATAATATAATTCTATATTGTGTTTGTGGATTGATAATGAAAAGCTGGATTTTACCTCTTTATTCTATTGTTACTTATGCAGCAGGCTTGAAAACAGTTGACTTTATTGTTGAAGGCTTTGATCGTTCAAAATCTGTAATGATAGTAACCGACAAGCCAAAGGAAATAAGCGATGCTTTAATGGAGGCTTTTTCTTGTGGAACAACAAAAATTGCTGCAACAGGTGGCTATTCAAATGCAGAAAAAACAATAATATATTTTGTAGTTAACAGATTTCAGATATCAAGAATGAGAGCTATTATACAGCAAATAGATAAAAAAGCATTTGTAACTATCAGTGATGTTGCAGATGTATTTAAAGGTAATGATTAATAGGTTTGATGTTAATTTGATGATTACTGTTTGTTAAAATAATAGTGGGTTATATAAATAAAAGAGGTGATTTCGATGAAGGATTTTGATATTATAAAAGGGCTTTTAGGTGAAAAGATTACAGAGAATGATATTGCAAATATTGATTGCTATGTTCGCCCTCAGCTGGGTATATTTATTCCAATATCAGACGCTTGCGAATATATGTTAAGAGCTGATAATACTCATCCAGCATATATGATAGCTATTTATTTTGAAAAAACTAAGGATAAGCAAACTAATTACTATGCAGAAATAACCTCACCAAATACGGTATGTAATGCCAAAAAGGGTCTTCATTATTATTGCCTGATGATTGAAAAGGAGTATTTTGATAAGCGTTACAGAATGTATTCTGAAGCTATACCTGTATTTAAAGAGAAAGAATTTAAAATGTGCAGTGATATTTTAAAGGCGTTGAATACATTTGCTTTTGAATATAGTAAATCTATGATGAACTCTGATATTACACTTGACGCACAAACAGAAATTATTACCCATTGGATTATTCGTAGTATTTTCGGAGAAACTCTTGATTTGCGTGCTGTTTCAGCTGATTATTCTGTTGCAAGAGCACAGCACTATATGGAACAGCATTATATGGATAATATAACGGTTGCAAAGCTGGCTGATTTGGGATATGTTTCTCCGTCGTGCTTTAATCGCCGTTTTAAAAAGGAAATAGGGATTACTCCTATTGAGTATCTTATTGAGATAAGAATACAGCGAGCTAAAACAATGTTACGAAGAAAGAATATTCCTGTAACAGAGATTGCTATGAGATGTGGCTTTGGAAGTAACGCACATTTTTCTGCTTGTTTCCAGAGCAGGCTTGGTGTTTCACCAAGTGAATATCGAGATAAGTATACAGATTAGTGGTATTTTTAAAGTTTTGTACAGTATTTTAAAAGAAAAAATTTACTGTTGAGTTTATAATTAGTTTATTCTAAAACATAAAGAAAGGAAACGATATTATGACTTCACAGGAAATTTTTAAGCTAATCAATGAAAATCCAGCTTTTCATCTTGCAACAGTTGAAGGTGACCAGCCAAGAGTAAGAGGAATGCTGTTATACAGAGCAGATGAAAATGGATTTATATTTCACACTGCATCAACTAAAGATGTTTTTGCACAGATAAAGCAAAATCCAAAGGCTGAAATGTGCTTTTCTTGCAATGGTACTCAAATTCGTGTAACAGGTGTTCTTGAGCAGGTTAATGACGAAAAGCTAAGAGCAGAAATTTTTGCTCATCCGTCAAGAAAGTTTTTACAGGCTTGGGTAGCAAATGGCATTGATAACCTTTTACAGGTTTTTGTTATGAAAAACTGTACAGCAGTTACTTGGACAATGGAAACAAACTTTGCTCCTAAGGAGTATATTAGACTTTGTGAATGATATCTCTATAATATACATAGAAAAACCCACCCCTTAGCAAAAAGGGGTGGGTTTTCTCTGCACAGTAATTTGTGAAATAAAAAATAAAATTAGTCTTTAAAATATTAAGTCTTAGATAGTCTATAAAAATTAAAAAATAAAATTATCTTCTCTTTGCAAAACACTCTCTGCAAAATACAGGTCTGCCTTCAGTTGGTTGGAATGGAACCTGAGTTTCACAACCACACTCTGCACAAGTTGCTGTGAACATTTCTCTTGAAGGACGGTTGCTGTTTTTGCGTGCGTCACGACATGATTTGCATCTCTGTGGTTCATTTACAAAGCCTTTCTCAGCATAAAATTCCTGCTCGCCAGCTGTAAAAACAAATTCGTTACCACAGTCTTTGCAAACTAAAGTCTTGTCTTCGTACATTGGGAAAACCTCTCTTAATAAAATAATATTTTTGTCCCGAAACGGATTTGCACCGTTGCCTTTGCTTTATCGCAACGCTCTGCTTGTAAGCTATCTAGGACATATTAGCCTTTTAATTTTTTACGTATTCTTTGAATAGCGTTGTCTATGGCTTTTGTGTTTGTTTCAAGAAGCTCTGCTATCTGTTTGTACGAATTACCAGCTAAATAGTATGAAAGCACTTTAAATTCCTTTACAGACAAAATATTTTTAATACGATTGATAGTAGTAAAATAGGTTTCACGCTCTATTATATGTTGCTCAGGTGTAGATTTATCCTTTAGCTGTGTTGAGTCATCACTATCAAGATAAATAAGTAGCTCTGTTGGAATGTGTTTTTTACCCTTACACTTATTAGCACCAGTATTTATTCTATTATCAATGCATTTATAGGCATATGTTTTGAACAAAGCAGTGCTGTCAAAATTGTAGGTTTGTGTAGCACTCCATAATCCAAGCAAGCCCTCTTGTATTAAATCATCAATATCGGCAAGCATACAATATTTTTGTGCCTTTGCCTTTATTATAGGTAGATATTTATCAACAAGGCTTTCAAATGCAGTTTCGTTATTTGACTGTATTTTCATAACAAGCTTTTCGTCTTCGCCCATGTGCTTGGCGTTGTCATAGTAGTTAATTTCCATTATTTTCACCACACACTTTAAGGCTAAAATACTATCAAAACTATCATACATTAAACTTAAGAAATAGTCAATTGAATATGATAAAAAAATAAAAATTTTTTTATATATTAAATAATATTTGTATTGTACAACCAAAATGCGACATATTTTTCTTTACAGAAATAAATAAAAACATTGTTAAATATAATATTGCTACTATAGAGTAACTATGCTAATATAATATTATATAGAATAAAGAGGTGTTTTTTGTGGTATGTTGCAGTAATAGTATGGGAATATTAGGGTTAGAAACCTTTTTGGTAAAGGTAGAGGCTGATGTGGCTATAGGCTTTCCTGCGTTTGATATTGTAGGACTTCCTGATACATCTGTAAAGGAATCACGAGATAGAGTTAAATCTGCACTTAGAAATTGTGGCTTTGAAATTCCAGACGGAAAAATAACTATAAATCTTGCACCTGCACATATAAAAAAGGAAGGCTCAGTTTATGATTTGCCTATTTTAATGGCACTGCTAAAGCTAAGTGGTCAGCTTATGGCTGATATTGACGATAGCGTATTTATAGGCGAGCTTTCTCTGTCTGGCGAGGTACGCAGTGTAACGGGTGTATTGCCTATGGCTATAAAGGCAAAGGAATATGGATATAAAAGTATTTATGTTCCGTATGTAAATAAGGGTGAAGCCTCTATTGTAAAGGGAATAGACGTATATCCTGTGCATAATCTCAATGAGCTTTTTGAGCACCTATGTGGCAGAAGAAAGATATCACCTGCAAAGGCTGAAACTAATACAGAAGAAACACCTCTAATGTTACCAGATTTTTCACAGGTAAAGGGTCAGGCTGAGGCTAAAAGAGCAATAGAAATAGCTGCATCGGGAATGCATAATATACTTTTGGTAGGTACACCAGGCTCTGGTAAAAGTATGCTTGCAAAAAGAATACCGTCTATACTGCCAGATATGACCTTTGAGGAATCTATTGAAACAACTAAAATACATTCTGTAGCAGGCTTGCTAAGCTCAGGAGGTGGACTTATAACCACACGTCCATTCAGAGCACCTCATCATACAGTATCTGCAGCAGGTTTGTCGGGTGGTGGTGCAGTGCCTAAGCCGGGTGAAGTATCCTTGGCTCATAATGGTGTGTTGTTTCTTGACGAGCTTCCCGAATTTACACGACCAGCAATGGAGGTACTACGTCAGCCACTTGAAAACGGAGAGATAACTATTTCAAGAGTAAGTGGTACATTGTCATACCCCTGTGATATTATGCTTGTAGCTGCTATGAACCCCTGCCCTTGTGGATATTATGGTCATCCTATACGTAATTGTATATGTGGTAAAAATGCAGTTACACGCTATGTTTCTAAGGTTTCGGGGCCTTTGCTGGATAGAATTGATATACATATTGAGGTACCACCTGTAGAATTTTCTGATCTTACCTCAAATACTCTTGAAGAAAGCTCTGCTGAAATAAAAAAGCGTGTGAACGAGGCAAGACTTATTCAGCAAGAACGCTACAAGGGTACAAATATAAAATGTAATTCAGGCTTGAATGCCTCTATGCTTAATAAATGCTGTCCTATGGACGACAAGGCTCAGGCTTTGCTGGGCAAGGCATTTGAAAAAATGGGGCTTTCTGCAAGAGCATACGACAGAATACTAAAGGTATCACGTACAATTGCAGACCTTGACAAAAGCGAGGTTATAAGGTCATACCATATAGCAGAGGCTGTTCAGTACAGAAATCTTGATAGAAAGTACTGGGGAAACAGATAATTATTTATGCGAGTATAGGCCTTTTTATTTGTGCTGAATTACTATGTTTTTGGTTGACATTTTAGGTACAATGTATTATTATATAAGATAGATTGTTATAATTAGAATAGGTATGTAGCTTTTTAGAAAGGCTACTTTTATATACTGTCAGATAGCTGTTAAAAGTAATCTGATTTAATATGAATTTAGGTATTATTTAGGTTGTTTTTAGAAATTGAAATTTAGGGGTGTAATCCTTGGATAAATTTGTGATAAACGGTGGTAATTCTTTAACAGGTGAGGTTACAATTTGTGGTGCTAAAAATGCCGCAGTAGCTATTATTCCTGCAACTATACTTGCAGATGCACCGTGCAGACTAGAAAATATACCAGACATTAGCGATGTTATGGCTATGTTTGATATATTAGAGCAAATGGGTGCAACCGTAGAAAAGGTTGATAAAAATACTTATGTAGTAGATGCTACTACAGTAAATACAACAGACGCTGTGTTTGACCTTGCACGTAATATGAGAGCTTCATATTATTTGCTTGGAGCATTGCTAAGTAAAAAGGGCAGAGCTAATGTAGCTATGCCTGGTGGTTGCTTCTTTGGCACACGTCCTATAGACCAACATCTTAAAGGCTTTTCTGCTATGGGTGCAACTCATAGAATTGTAGAAGAAAGCGACTCTATAGAGGTTTACGCTGATAGTTTAAGTGGTGCGTCTGTATATATGGATGTTGTTTCTGTTGGTGCAACTATGAACGTTATGCTTGCTGCTGTAAAGGCTAAGGGTGTAACTGTAATAGAAAATGCAGCCAGAGAGCCACATATTGTAGATTTAGCAAACTTTTTAAATACAATGGGTGCACAAATTAAGGGTGCGGGTACAGATGTTATAAAAATTACAGGTGTTACAGCTTTAAAGGGAGTTACATACTCCATTATTCCTGACCAGATAGAGGCAGGAACATATATGGCAGCTGTAGCAGCTACAAGGGGTAAAGCTCTTATAAGAAATGTTACACCTAAGCACCTTGATTCTATAACTGCAAAGCTGGAAGAAATGGGCGTAAAGATAGAAGAGGGCGACGACAGCATATTTATTGATGCTACAAACGGCACAAAACGCTGTAATGTAAAAACAAAGCCACACCCAGGCTTCCCTACTGATATGCAACCTCAAATTGTTGCGTTGCTTGCTGTTTCAGAGGGGACAAGTATTGTACAGGAAGATGTATGGGAAAGTCGTTTTCAGTATGTAGACCAGCTTAAAAAGATGGGTGCAAGAATTTCTGTTGATGACAGAATGGCTATTATTGACGGAGTAAAAAGACTTCAGTCAGCAGATGTTGTAGCTACAGACCTACGTGCAGGTGCTGCAATGATTATTGCTGCACTATGTGCAGAGGGAGAAACTACTATATCAAGTATAAAGTATATTGAGCGTGGCTATGACAGAGTTATTGAAAAATTCAGAGCCTTAGGTGCTGATATTTCAAAGGTAAGCTGTTAAATAATATTATAAAGTATCAGGCAGACCGTAAAAGTCTGCCTGTTTTTGAATAAAATTGTTAAGGATTTGATTAAATGGCTAGAGTTTACCCTTTATTTAGTGGAAGTAAGGGCAACTGTTACTATGTTACAACAGGTGGAAAAGGTATTCTTATAGATGCAGGCAGAACAGCAAAGCAGATTGAACAGGCTTTGCAGACAAATAATCTTGACCCTAAAAATATAGAGGGGATTTTTATAACACATGAGCATATAGACCATATAAAGGGTGTAAGAGTATTTGCCTCAAGATATGGTATAAATGTGTATGCATCACAGGGAACATTACAGCAAATGGATCAGCAGGGACATCTTACCCCAGAAAAATTCAATAGCTACATAATAAACAGTGGTGCAGAGGCTGGTGGTATGATAATTAAACCATTTCAGATTTCACACGACTGTGCAGAGGGCTTAGGCTATGTTATAGAAACACCTGATAACAGAAAGCTGTCTATTGCTACCGATACAGGCTATTTGTCTGACGAGGTAAAACAGTCTATAAAGGGTAGTGATGTTGTTATAATAGAGTCTAACCACGATGTAAATATGCTGTTAAATGGAAGCTACCCTTATATGCTCAAGAGAAGAATTTTATCTAATATAGGGCATTTGTCAAACGAAACCTGTTCAGAGTTTTTACCTCATTTAATTCGCAGTGGTACAACAAGATTACTGCTTGCACATTTAAGTCAGGAAAATAATATGCCACAAATCGCACTTGAGTCTGCTCGCTGTAGTTTACAGCAAAAGGGTATGAAGGAAGCAACCGACTATACCTTAGATGTTGCTAAAGAGGTAACTGACGGTAGCTGTATAATTTTTTGAGGTAAGTTTTATGTTAAATGTAAATATTATATGCGTAGGTAAGCTAAAGGAAAAATACTGGACACAGGCTGTTGCAGAGTATGAAAAGCGTTTGAAATCATTCTGTAAATTCAAGGTGATAGAGGTAGACGAGGAAAAAATACCAGACAATCCAAGTGACAGCCATATTCTTAACACTCTTGAAAAAGAGGGAAAGAGAATTATAAAAAACATAGGTAAGGGTGCAAAGGTTATACCACTATGTATAGAGGGTAAAATAGTATCTTCACCCGAGCTTGCAAATATACTTGATGATACAGCTGTAAATGGAATAAGCGAAATTGATTTTATAATAGGTGGCTCGTGGGGACTTTCTGACGAGGTGAAAGCACTGGCAGGCTTTAAGCTGTCTATGTCAAAAATGACCTTCCCACATCAGCTTGCAAGGGTTATGCTATGTGAGCAAATATACCGAGGCTTTCAAATAAGCAGTGGTGGTAAGTATCATAAGTAAAATATAAGGAGATATAAAATGGATATTTTACAGGATTTAGGTATAAGTAGTGGTACAGCAATAATTGTATTGATTGCTTTATATTTTGTAATAAAATATGCAGTGAAAAACGGAATTAAAGAAGCGTATAAGGATATAAAAAATAACAAGCTTGATACCTGGCTGGACGAAGATGATGAAGAAGAATGTGAATAAATTTAAAAATTCTCATATATAAGAAAGAGGTGTTATTATGGCACTTGACGGTGGATATTTAAGACATATATGTAACGAGATAAATTCTAAGGCGATAAATAGCAGAGTAGAAAAGGTGTATCAGCCTAATAAAGATGAAATTGTGCTTGGCTTGCGTGGTTTAAATGGTGCTTGTAAGCTTTTGCTTTCTTCCAGAGCAAATAGTCCAAGAATAAATTTTACAAGCTATGCACCTGAAAACCCAAAGGTACCACCAATGCTATGTATGCTTTTTAGAAAAAAGCTATGTGGTGCAAAGCTGATAAAAGCCTATCAGGAGGCTATGGAGCGTATTATATTTTTAGATTTTGACGCTACCAATGAGCTTGGCGACCATATAATTCTTACCTTGGCTGTGGAAATTATGGGTAAGTACAGCAATGTTATATTTTTAGACAGTGATAAAAATATTATTGACGCATTAAAGCGTGTAGATATTTCTATGTCGTCACAGAGATTGGTATTACCTGGCTTAAAATATAATATGCCACCTGCACAGGATAAAATAAATATTTTAGAAAGCAGTGCAGATGATGTACTTGAAAGAATTGAAAGTATAACTGTAGATACAAAGCTTAACAAGGCTTTGCTTAACACTATACAGGGTATTTCTCCTGTTGTGTGCCGAGAGCTTGAGTACCTTACAGGCAAGGGTGACGATGTAACCACAGGCAGTATAACCGAACAGCAAAAGAAAAGACTTTTGTTTTTCTTAGACAGAATGAAAAACGAGCTTGCTGATTACAATGGTACACCTTGTATGATTATTATAAATGGCAAGCCAATGGATTTTGCGTTTATGGATATAACCCAGTATGGTGAAATTGCCGAGATAAAGAAAGTAAGTAGCTTTAGCGAATTGCTTGATGATTACTATGCAGAGCGTGACTCAATAGAGAGAATGAGGGCAAAGTCACAGGATTTACACAGGATTTTATCAAGCACAACCGAGAGATTATCACGTAAGATTAATTCTCAAACAGCCGAGCTTGCACAATGTGCAGACAGAGAGCCTTTAAGAATAAAGGGAGATCTATTACAGGCTAATCTCTACAGAATAGAAAAGGGAGCTAAAAGCGTTACAGTTGAAAATTACTATGACGAAAACAAGCCTATAACAATAGAGCTTAACCCAGCCTTGTCAGCTACACAAAACTCACAAAGATACTATAAAGCCTATCGCAAAGCAAAAACAGCCGAGCAGGTTCTTAAGGTGCAGATTGAAAAGGCTACTGAGGATTTAGAATATATAGAAACAGTGCTTGAGGCTCTTAACAGAGCAACCACCGAGGCAGAGCTTGCAGAAATTCGTGCCGAGCTTACCGAACAGGGCTATTTAAAAGCACCAAAGGGCAAGCAAAAGAAAATGTCAGCACTTCCACCACTAAAATTCACATCATCTACTGGCTTTACAATTTTAGTTGGAAGAAACAACAAGCAGAATGACAAGCTAACATTAAAAACTGCATCAAAAAATGATATATGGCTTCATACCAAGGATATCCACGGTACACACACTATTATAATTACCGAGGGTAAAGAGGTAGACGACGCCACACTTTTAGAGGCAGCACAGCTTACAGCCTACCACAGCAAGGCACGCAACAGCTCACAGGTGCCTGTTGATTATACACTTGTAAAGAATGTAAGTAAGCCGTCGGGTGCTAAGCCTGGTATGGTTATTTATGTAAAAAATAAGACATTATTTGTTACCCCTAAACTTATTTAAAAAGTATATTGCATACAATAGTTTTTTAGGGTATAATAATTAAAAATAAAATTAATTGGAGGAATAAATAATGCAGATTACAAAAGATACAATTATCGGAGATATTCTTGATTTTGATAGCACAACAGCACCAATTTTTATGGAGATGGGTATGCATTGCCTTGGTTGCCCTGCATCAAGAGGCGAAAGCCTAGGCGACGCTTGTATGGTACACGGCGTAGACGCAGACGAAATGGTTGAGAAAATCAACAAGCATATCGCAGGCAAATAATTCTGTAAAATTTGTTTAAGCTAAGTGATTGGTGCTTTTGTGCCAATCACTATTTTATTATTTTTAGAAAGAGAAAAATTATGGAAATACGTTTATTTGATTTGGATAATAGATTAGGGCTTTGTGCGAGCCTTGTAAGAAAAAATCATCGTGTAGCTGATATAGGTACAGACCATGCATATCTTCCTGTATGGCTATGTAAGAATAATATAGCAACATCTGCAATAGCAGCAGATATCAACCCAGAGCCTTTAAAAAGAGGTGTGCAGACAATAGAAAAATATTGTGCAACAAATGTAACACCTTGCTTATCAAACGGCTTACAGCAGATTAATCCAGACTTGGTTGATGATATTATAATAGCAGGTATGGGTGGCGAGCTGATTGCAGACATTATTTCAAAGGCACCTTGGGTAAAGAATGAAAAATATCATCTTATTTTACAGCCTATGTCAAAGGCTGATTCACTTAGAGAATATTTATATAAAAATGGCTTTGATATTAAATACGAAGAGGCAACCGTTGCAGAAAATAAGCTATATACTGTAATGAGTGTTTATTTTACAGGTGAAATTTCTGAAAATATTAGCCTTAAAAAATATTACGGAGCTTTAAATCCATCTGCAAAGCAGGAAAATAGAATCTACATAGAAAAAACAGCAAATGCACTGCTTAAAAAGGGTAATGGAATTTTAACATCAGACAAATACAGTGGTAGGGCTAATACCTATATAAGCTACGCCAATGTACTTGAAAATTATGCTAAAACAGGTTCTTTACAGTGCATAACAACAGTAAAGGATATTTACAGCTATATAGATAGCTTTGCACCATTTAATACAGCATTTGATTACGACAACGTGGGTATGCTTGTAGGTAATAATAAGGCTGTGGTTAAAAGAGCTTTGGTTGCACTTGATGTAACATCAGATGTAATAAAAGAGGCTGAAAAGCAGGGTGCTGACCTTATAATAAGTCATCATCCGGTTATATTTAAGCCTGTAAAAAGCATTAATAGCAACAGCATACCGTATATGCTTGCTCAAAGAAATATGAATGTAATCTGTGCACATACAAATCTTGATTTGTCACAGCAGGGTGTAAATATTTGCCTTGCAAATGCACTTGGTCTTGAGAATATTTACCTGCACAGCGAGGGTATTGCTGTGGGAGATATTAAAGCTGATACAGCCTACACCTCTGAACAGCTTGCTAAGCTGGTAAAGGAAAATCTTAATTGCACAGGTGTAAGATATACAAATATTAAAAATAAAATTACCCGTGTAGCTGTGGGTGGTGGTGCCTGTGGTGAGTATATCTACCTTGCAAAGGAGCTTGGTGCAGATGCCTTTGTTACAGGCGAGATAAAGCACAATTATATTCTTGAGTCGCACGATATAAATTTAACAGTAGTAGATGCAGGTCACTACAGAACAGAAGATGTTGTAATTGATTATCTTGTTAACAAGCTGTCAGAGGAGTTTCCACATATAGCCTTTGAAAAATCAAAAGCCTTTACAGATTATATAAGCTATATTTAAGTTAGCATAAAAATAAAATTTAAAAAAATATAGATTTTATAAATTTTTATGTAACCGACTGTTTGTCCTTTCAATATAATAGTATTGTAAATGGTTGAAAGGAGGAAAACACAATGTGCCTAGGTAACTCTTTTGGTAACGGTAACTGCTGCTGGATTATCATTCTTGTTATAATCCTTTTAGTATGCTGCAACGGTGACGACAATAGCAACAGCTGTGGTTGTGGTTGCTAGTAATTAAATTTCTACAGAAAATTAATTTAAAATAAGTTAAAATAAAAAGCCGATGTGCTACTTACGTGGTAGCTCATCGGCTGATTTTTTATTTAGGTGTTGCTAAAAATATTTGATAGAACATAGGCACTATGTAAACTACTGCTATTACACCACCCCATACTAAATAAAGTACAGTTTGTGCTAATATAGCAAGGAATGTTGGTGGCTCTGTATTTTTACTGCGTTTGCGTAGCATAATATAGGCTATGAAAATTGCAATAAATACAATAGATATTACTATACCCACCGGCATAAGAGTAGGGAAGAATTTGAGGGTAACCTCGTTTGTTCCGTTTTCAAGTGGTATAGCCATAAAGCCATTGTTAATAGCTGGCTTTATTTCAACAGGCTTTCCGTTTACGGTAGCACTCCAGCCCTTGTCGTAGCAAACAGGTACAAACAGCATTTTATTGCTTTCTGTTGTAGCTACAGTTACATTAAGCTTGTTTTTCTTAGCTGTGGCTGTATAGTTTTGACTATTATATTTATCACATAATGCTCCAAGCTTATCTATATCAAATGCATATAGATAAACCTCAGAAGGTGCGATTGCTTCGCCAGAGGCTATTTTTACATTTACCATTTGATTATTAAACACACCAAGAGACAGAAGACTGTTATTGAACTGTGCAGTGTATTTAGTGTTTTTTAGGTTCATATATGAAGGTACAACCAATTCCTTACCGTCTACGTAAATTGTAAGGTTTTTCTTGAAGCTTTTAAAATACAGCATTTTTTCGCCCGTAACCTTAATATTAAAGTTAAGCATACTATCGCTATCAATATAAGCGTTATAGGAGCAACCTAGCTTTGTTGTAGTAGATAGGTTTTCCATAATACTTTCAGGGTCATCTGAAAGGCTGTGGTAAATTTTATTGTTTACCTTACTTATTGCTGTTGAATTTGTGTCAATTTCTGTAATTAGCTTATCAGCTACTACACAGGTTGGTAAAGTAAAGTTGTTTATGTAATAGTTATAGTTATTTATAGTATCTATACAGGTATAAGCCTCTGGAGATAATGTGGTGGTTGAAAGAGTGTTTTTAATACCCATTACTGCATCTGTAAGCAATGTTCCACCTGTGTCAAGCATTCTTGTAAAGGCACTGCTGTAGCCCATACTTTTTAATGCTTTAAGAGCCTCGTTTGTTGCATAGCCGTTCCAGCTACTTAATGAGCCACGCTGTAAAATAAGTGGATAATTTGTATTAATACAGTTATCGGCTGTTTTTATTCTGTTAAGAGGGTTTTCTTCCTTTGGCAGATTATCGTTGAGCATTTCTGTTTCTGCAACAAAATCAGGGTATTGCTCTGCATATACATATTTATCTGCACCAATAAACGAATATGTATTTATACATAAAGGAATTATAATAGCAACAACTATAAAGAGATTTTTAATCTTACTATTTTTAATTGCAAGAATAAACAGCAAACCAATTACAGTTATTATTACAACCTTTAGATAATTCTTAGGTATAGCAAGCTCTTTAGTGCTGAGGAAGAAGCAACCATAGCGTCTGATAAGCTTACTGCTTTCAAGCATAAGAGGTACAGAAAGGCATATAGCAGTTATACCCATTACACCTAAAACTAAAGAGGTGTAAAAGCTGTTATGTATTTGGCTAAGCTTTGCAAGCTTTTCATTTTTACTGTTTGCTGTAGGTGCTTTATTTAGCCTGTGGCTTTTTTCAAAGCTAAGACAATAGCAAGCACCAGCTATAAGCACAAATGAAATAGTAAATGCACTACGCATAGGGAAGCCAACATAGGAACCCATATGCAACAGCTTATTTGTACCCTCGAAAAATACAGGTAATCCCACTATAAGAAGCTCACCTATAAAAAATAGGGTGGCTCTTTTATGCTTTGTAAACCTTGCTATAAGAATAACACATATTATTACAGCAAGCTCTAAACCAAGGAACATAAACCATTTGTTTACGTCATTACCTGTTAGCTCCTCTAGGGCTTTAAAGGTTACATCTATTATTTTTAAATAGCCTTTGTCTGCATTGCCTTCTCCTCTTGAAGACCCCATAATTAACAGAAATACTGTCAACGATTTAAACATCGACATACCCATTCCTATTATAGTGCTAAGTGCAAGATAGAAAGAACGATTTTTTCTCTGTGATTTTTCTACCATAAGGGCTATATACAAGCCAGCTGTAAGCAATAGAAATAACATAACCTGTACACTAAGGTAAAAGCTTATTACCATTGTAAGTGTTACGCATACCGTATAAAGAATAATTTTTTCTTTCTTCATCAGGTAGTAGAAGCCAAGCATTAATAATGGGAATACAGCCAAAACCTCAAGCCATTTTATGTTGGTGTAGTACTGTAATACATAGCCACTCATAGCAAATAAGGTAGAGAATGCTATTTTATACCCTGCATTTATATTATTGAATACCTTGTCTATGAATATATGGCAGGTTATAGAAGATACCAGCACCTTAAATGCAAGAAAGAACGACATACTCTCTAAAATGCTATCTCGTGGAATAAACAGAAAGAAAATATTGAACGGCGAGAATATATCTGTAGATATCATATTTATACCAGTACCGGCGTACCAGTCTAAAAACGGATTAGCCAAGCCGTGTAGAGCATCCCACGTATGATACAATAAAGGCACATACATCTGACCTATATCTGCATAAGCAATAGACTTATCGCCAAATGGGAATATTCCTTTAACATAGTAAACAGAAAAAAGAATACCCATTGTTATAAGCAAAAGCAGAATATACGGTGTAAGCAAAGGCACTGCATTTTTCAATTTCTTTTTCATACACTTTTTTCTCCTTATCATATTTATAACAGTATGATAATTATAATCCCTCACATAAAAATATGCAATGAAAATTGAGCTATTAAGCAAAACTAAATGGCACTTCCGATTATATGGAAATGCCATAGCTATTTACTGGTTATTAAAATTTTTATTTTGCATAGCTTGTTTGATTACTGCTTCAGATTCTTGTGCAAGAGTAATCATCTCAATATTTACTATGAAGTTTATGCCGATATCTTTAAGCTCGTTTTCTACAAATTTGCCAATATCTGCTGTTGATAGTTGTGTGTAAGAAATACCGTTGCAGTTATAAATTGCTTTTTCAACAGCATTGATTAAAAGACTTTTTGTGTGGTCATTAACAGAAAAAATGTTTCCAGCTTTCATATAATCAGTAACGAACTTTACAACATCGCAGATTTTATATGAATAGGTTCCACGTACTCTTAATGCTAACATACCATATTGGTTATCGTTAAAGTTGATAGGGTTAATTGTACCCCATTTGAATTTTTCGCTTTCTTTTAGGCTGATAGTGTAAGCAGAACCAGTAGCAAAGTCAGACACATTTGAGTCATCTAAAACATATATTCCCGTTGGAAGTAAATTAACTATAGTGCCATCTTTAATGACAACAAGTATTTCACCAGAGCTTACCATAATCTGAGTGCCACTCTTGATTTCACCACTAAAAACATATTTGCTTATTATACCGTCACTGTTGTTATCAGGTGTGGATGTGCTTTTTTCAACGGTTGGTGTATTTACTTCAATCTTATTTGTATTGTTTGTATGTTCTGAAAGCTCAGATATTGTATTATCAACAGATGATGTAAATGCAGAAAAAAGACGTTTAAGTAAACTCATAATATTCCTCCTAAGAAATAGTATTAGGGCTTGTTTGAAAAAGAAAAAGTGCTGGATTTTTGTTACGAATCGAGGAGTTTCAAGGCAAAATATACAGTGCTTTCGATTTTTCAAATAAGTTCTAGTATTATACTAACATTTCAGTTTTTTATTAGCAATATATATTTTAAATTTTCTTCAAGAAACAATAAACCACCAAACAGATTTTTGCATCTGATTGGTGGTTTTTAGCTTTTTGTATTGTAAATATAATATGTTAATTATTCTTCACGATACTTCTTAGGCTCAGACTCGTATACATTGTTACCCTTGCTGTCAATAACAACTATACAAGGGAAGTTTTCGATAGTATATCTTCTGATTGCCTCTGTGCCAAGATCATCATAGCAAAGAAGCTCCTCAGCCTTAATACTTTTTGCTATTAAAGCAGCAGCACCACCTATAGCAGCAAAGTATACACCGTGGTTTCTTACAATAGCATCAATTACATCTTGGTTTCTAGCACCCTTACCAATCATACCCTTTAGACCTAAATCCATAAGAGTTGGTGCATATTTATCCATTCTGTAGCTTGATGTAGGGCCAGCAGGGCCTACTGCGTAGCCTGGCTTTGCAGGTGCAGGACCTACATAATAAATAATTTCGCCCTTAATATCAACAGGGAAAGCCTCACCCTTCTGAGCAAGCTCATACAATCTCTTGTGAGCTGCGTCTCTACCTGTGATTATTGTTCCTGAAAGAAGTACACTGTCACCAGCGTTTAGATTTTCGATATCTTCGTCTGTTATTGGTAGTGTTATTTTCTTTACACTAGCTGATTCTGCCATTGTTGTACTCCTCCTTTATTATATTGTTGCAGACTTATGTCTTGCAGCGTGACAACAGATGTTTACAGCTACAGGCATACCTGCGATATGTGTTGGATATGTTTCAATGTTTACGCCCAAAGCTGTAGTTGTACCACCAAGACCAGCAGGACCAAAGCCCATTTTGTTGATCTGCTCAAGTAGCTGTTCTTCCATTTCAGCGTATCTTGGGTCTGGGTTGCTTGTGTTTACTGCTCTGAATGTAGCCTTTTTAGCAAGCTGTGCAGCCTTCTCAAAGGTACCACCAATACCTACACCTACTACCATAGGAGGGCATGGGTTAGGGCCAGCTGTTCTAACTGTGTCAAGAACAAAGTCGATTACGCCCTGTACACCATAAGATGGTGTAATCATTTTTATAGCAGACATATTTTCACTACCAAAGCCCTTACCACCAGCAACTATTGAAATTTTGTCGCCAGGTACGATCTCTGTGTGAATAATTGCAGGTGTGTTATCCTTTGTGTTGATTCTGTCGAATACAGGATCATTTACAACAGACTTTCTTAGATAGCCCTCTTTATAAGCCTGTCTTACACCGTTTTCAACAGCTGTTTTAAAGCTACCGTCTTCAATAACAACCTTATCACCATACTTAACAAAAAGTACAGCCATACCTGTATCCTGACAGATAGGTATTCTTTCTTCGCTTGCGATTTTGTTATTTTCCATTAGCTGACAAAGTACCTGCTTACCAACCTCTGACTTTTCTTTTTCGTAGGATGATTTTAAAGCCTCTGAAATGTCCTCGCCAATGTAGTAGTTACAATCCATAAAAAGCTGTTTAACAGTTTCTGTAACTGTTTCTGCTTTAATCTTTCTGAACTCCATAAGTTTTACCTCTTTTTTTAAAAAATTAGTACTTTAATTATAGAATAATTATTGAAATATTGCAAGTAATCTACATAAACTGATGAATAAAATTCTTACAAAAAATATAACAGCACTATTGACAAGGATTAAATTTTATAATATAATCCAAACGACAAGAAAAGTTGTCAAAGTTTAAAAGAGGTATTTATTATGATAGGATATGTTAAGGGTTATAATATTTCTAATATAACCAAAAATAAAGCCAATAAAAAAGGCTTTGGTGTAGGTATGGAGAGTGTTGTATCACTTGAAATATTGCGTACAAATATACTTGATGCTTTAAAAGACGGTGGCAGGGTGTATGGCTTATATAAAAAGAAAGAGCTGGTTGCTTGCTATATATTCAAAAAAGAAAAAACAGCTAGCTCAGAGCTTACTAAGCCAGCTGTAATCAGCCTTACCGAGGATAATCTGTCAAAAATTGTACAGGGTAAAATTGACGAGGTAAGCACAGAGGAAAGTAGCGAAGTATTAAAAGCTGAAGAAATAACTGTGTTCAGATTTTCTGAAAAATATGTATCACCACAGCACACAGAGGTGAAAAATCAATTTGAAAAGGCAATACTTAGTGAGATTAAGGAGTATATTCTTTTTGGTGAGGTTAAGGCTGTTATTTGGGAAGAAAATATTTTAGTTTCTACTCAAATTAACGCAGGCTCTCTAGGCTCTATAAACGGAATTATAATTGGTATTGCTATGGGCTTTATGTTTGGTATGGTACTTGAAAATACTGCTATAGGTATTAGTCTTGGAATGATATGGGCATTAGCATTTAGTACAATGTTTAAAGCAACAGGAGCAACATCAAACAAAGGGGCTACAACAGATAACAACAATACAGATAATAATACAAACGATAAATAAAATAAGCTCAGCCATAGCATTTGTAATGCTGTAGCTGAGCTTTTTGTTTTACAATTTATTAAATTTCAACAGTGTTAATAGACTCGAACTCTTTTATAATTTCCTTAGAAGGCTTTTTGCTTATTAGTGAAACAACAACATTAACAAGCATTGCAAAAGCAAAGCCAAGAACAAGTGAGTAAAGACCTGTTGCCTTGTATAGAGTTTCGCCATTTACAAGTGGAATGTAGTCCCAAATAATTACTGTTAAAGCACCTGTAGCCATACCACTTATAGCACCAGCAAGAGTTGAACGCTTCCAGTATAGTGCAAGCAATATAACAGGGCCAAATGCTGAACCAAAGCCAGCCCATGCATCTGAAACAAGAGACATAATGCTTGACTGTGGGTTTAAAGCAATTAGGAATGCAATAATAGCAACCACTATAACTGCAATTCTACCTACATTCAAAGCACTCTTTTCGCTTGCGTCCTTTTTAATAGCACCCTTGTACATATCCTCTGATACAGCTGAAGCTGTAACAAGTAGCTGGCTGTCAGCAGTAGACATAATAGCAGCAAGAATACCACATAGGAATATACCACCAATAAATATAAGTACGTAGTTGCTTGAGAAGAACTGCTGAATTACACGGATAAATGCTGTTTCGCTTGTAGCTGAGTCAAGAGTTGATGTTAGATAGCCTCTTGCTACTAAGCCTATTCCACAAGAAGCAACAAGTGAAATTATAACCCATACAATAGCAATTGTTCTTGATTTTTTAACCTCTGCGTCACTCTTAACAGCCATAAATCTTATAAGAATATGTGGCATACCAAAGTAACCAAGACCCCAAGCAAGGTTTGAAATTATAGAGATAGCTGAGGTTGTTGAGCCGTCTTCATTTTTGAAGAAGCTAAGGTAATTAGCTGGGTTTTCTACTCCGTTTGTAACAAGTGCCTCTGAAAAGCTTGTGTTATAAGTAAGTGCAAGATATGCAAATATAGGAACAAACAGAATAGCAACAAGCATTAGTAAGCCCTGAATAAAGTCTGTGTAGCATACAGCCTTAAAACCACCCATAAAGGTATAAACAAGAATTACCACTGCTGCTATGCACAAGCCGATAGTATAAACCTTATTGTAATTTTCATCTGTTCCAAAAAGTGTTGCAAATAGCTTTGCACCTGAGCTAAATGCAGAGGCTGTGTAAACAGTGAAGAATATAGCAATAATAACAGCTGATACTATTTTGATTGTTCCCTTAGTGTCACGGTAACGATTCTGGAAAAAGCTTGGTATTGTTAAAGAATTACCTGCTACAATTGTATATTTTCTTAATTTTGATGAAACTATGTACCAGTTTAGTATGGTACCGATAAGTAAGCCTATAGCAATCCACGCTTCGCCTGTACCTGCAAGATATACAGAACCTGGTAGACCCATAAGCAACCAGCCACTCATATCAGACGCCTGTGCTGAAAGTGCAGCTGTCCAACCACCAAGATTTCTTCCACCCAAGAAGTAATCTTCGTTGTTTTTTGTACCCTTAGCAGATACTGCACCTATGATAATCATCATAACCATATATACAGCAAATGAGCTAAGAATAATAATATTATTCGTATTCATAATCTACTCTCCTCCTCTTTATAATTTTACAAATACTCTTTTAATATAACAAATAATTACATATTAATCAAGCGATAAAACCAGTATTGGTAAAATAAACAATCTTTATTTTTATTTGTTATACAGAAATTTATTTGATATTACATATTTATATAAAAAACAATTTATTTTGGTGTTGAATTTGACAATATAAAGTTGTACAATAAAATATAGAACCTAACTGTTCTTTTTTTATTTAGGTTAAATATATTCTGAAACGGTGGTAAAAACAATGAGCAAAACAGTAATGGTTGAAACATCAGCCCGTCATATTCATGTGTCACAGGAAGTACTTGAACAGCTTTTCGGCAAAGGTGCTACACTAACAAAGAAAAAGGATTTATCACAGCCTGGACAGTATGCTTGTGAAGAAAAGGTAAAGGTTGTAGGCCCTAAGGGTGAATTTAATATGACAATTCTAGGCCCTGTAAGACCAGCTACACAGGTAGAGCTTTCACTTTCTGACGCTAGAAAAATAGGCGTAGCTGCTCCTGTAAGAGAGTCTGGCGATATTGCAGGTACTCCTGGCTGTAAGCTAGTAGGCCCTGTGGGTGAATGTGAGATTACAGAGGGTGTTATTGCTGCAAAAAGACATATTCACCTTGACACAAAAACAGCTGAAGAGTTTGGTGTAACAGATAAGCAGATTGTTTCATTAAAGCTTAACAGTGACGGCAGAAACCTTGTATTTGGTGATGTTGTTATAAGAGTACACGACAACTTTGCACCTGCTGCACATATCGACACAGACGAGTCTAACGCAGCTGGACTATGTGGCAACGTTGACGGTGAGATTATTATGTAATTTATAGCTATTTTATGGTTATACATAAAAAATCCTGCTCACTGATAAAGTGAGCAGGAGGGAAACCGATGGGGAGTAATTACCTCATCGGTTTTTTGTTTTTAGATTTTAATTAATACAAAGCTCTGTGCCTCAAGAGTAAGCTTGTTGTCAGCTACAGTAGCATTACCAATCTGATATACAGTTTCTTTTACATCAAAGCTGAAATCAACTGTTTCTGCGTTTGCACTTGGGTTTACACCAATTATAAAGCTACCTCTTTTATATACAAATGGGTACTTGTTACGCTCTGCATATAGTACCTCAAAATCACCGTCAGGGCCTAAATCGCTGTTATTATCTCTACGTATTTTTATGATATCCTTTACAGTGTAGAAGATAGAATCAGGATTATTCTGCTGGTTTTCAACAGTAGGTGCATTTTCTTGATTGTCAACAGGAAGATAAAGCTTGTCAGCGTCAGCTGTTGAGAAGCCTAGATTTTTATCGTTGCTCCACTGCATAGGTGTACGTGAGCCTGTTCTTCCAAAGCCACCCTCTTTACTTGTAAGCTCGCCCTGATAACGCATACCAATTTCATCACCATAATATAGGAATGGTACACCAGGCATTGTAAAGATAGTACAGAAAGCAAGCTTTCTTGCTGTTTCATCAAGATTTCTAGTCATACGAGGAATGTCGTGGTTGCTTGTAAACATACTTATATAACCACAATCCTTAGTAGCTTTAAGATTAGGTACATACTCATCTGTAAATACAGTAACATCACCCTTACCGTTTTTACTGAAAAAGCTCATATCCTCGCCATCTACCTCGTAACGGAAAAGAGTGCTGTAGCCGTTTCCTCTGTGGTCAAGGTAGAAGTCCATATGGAAGCCACCCTTATAAAGTGAACGAACAGGATGACACCACTCTGAAACCATTGCAGCCTCTGGATATTCCTTATCAAGCATTTCACGAATACCCTTCCATATTCTTGCAGTTGCAACCTTTTCGTCATCGTTTTTAACTAATGAGTCAGCCATATCAACTCTGAAGCCGTCACAGCCCTTATCAAGCCAGAAACGCATAATATCCTTTAAAGCCTCTATAGTAGCAAGACAGTCAGGGTGGTCGCAAGGCAACTGCCACTCAGGATGAGTAATCTCGTGGAAGCCATAGTTAAGAGCAGGCTGAGAGCAGAAGTAATTTACCATATAGTTTGCGTCTCTGTCTGTTACACCAACCATCATTCTATATTTTGGTGGTGCATCCCAAACAGATTTTGTCCATATATATCTATTAGAAAGCTCGTTTGGAGTAGGTTGCTTACTCTTTGTAAACCATTCGTTAGTATCTGATGTATGACCAGGAACTAAATCAAGTAGAATTTTAATTCCCTTTTCGTGAGCTACTTTAAATAGATTTTCTAAATCCTCGTTAGTACCATAGCGTGGTGCAACCTTTTTATAGTCACGAACATCATAGCCAGCGTCCATAAAAGGAGAGTCATAGCAAGGGTTCATCCATATTGCATTACAGCCAAGGCTTTTAATGTAGTCAAGCTTCTCTATAATACCATTAATATCGCCAATACCGTCACCATTGCTGTCATAGAATGACTGTGGGTATATTTCGTAAAAAACTGCGTCTTTTAACCATTGTGGCATAGTAAATTCCTCCGTTTGTTTTATTTAGTTGCAGTAAAATAACTGCCTATGGTAATACTTTACACAAAAAAGCACTATATTTCAAGTAGTTTCATAGCATTTTTGTAAAAAATTTTATACTTTAAATCATCACTAAAGCCAAAGCTATGAATTTTTTGTACAGCGTCTTTTCTGTCTGTCCAAGGGGAATCTGTGCCAAAAAGAATATGATCTGGGTTTATTGAGTAATAGATTTTTTTTAACAGCTTATCGTCCATATAGCCCAAAGAATAGCTTGTGTCTATATAAACCTCATCTTTATCCACAAGGTATTTTAATACATCTTCACTGTACATATAGCCACCAGAATGAGCCATTACTATTTTTCCACCCTTTAGCTCTGGTAATATATCATAAAGCATTTTTGGGGTGCTTCTGTGGTGGTCTGGGAATGATATATCAAGCCCTGCGTGAATAGTAATGATTAAGTTAAGCTTTACAGCATAGTTTAGCAGTTCTACCATTTTAGGGTCATTAAGGTCTATAGCCATAAAATCAGGGTGTATTTTAATACCCTTTAGCTTATATTCGTATTTGATTTTTTCAAGCTCGTTTTTGTAATCCTCATATAAAGGGTGTACACTGCCAAAGGATATTACACCACCTATATTATTATTTTGGTATGCAACGCTGTTTACTGTGGGGGTGTTTTGTGGTTTTACTGCAATAGGCTGTACTACGCTTATATCTATATTTGCATTGTGTGCAGTTTTTAATAAATCGCTTAGTGTGCCGTCTGCAAAACTGCGAGAATTACCCGATTTTTCTAAGGATGAAATTGCGTGCTTTGCAATTTCGTCAGGAAAACAATGTGTGTGAAAGTCGATAATCAAAATAATCAGCTCCATTTCCAAAATTAATAGATTTATACCATAAAATTTCTTCCAACCAGAAATTTCAGCTTGCAAACAGTATGTACTAATAATATTATATAAATATATATGTACTTAATACTAATACCTATTTAAACAATAGACATCTTGTTAGCAAAATTTACTCAGCACTTCGTCCTTCTCTTTGACAAGCGACAGCTTGCCTGCGTCGTCGTCCTCGTTCTAAGCAAATTTTGCTTGACAATCTATTCCACCGTTTAAAAAGGTATTAGTATAACCGAGAAAGGACAGGTATTTGTTTTATGAATATTGAATTACTTGATGAAAAGAGGGTACTTATAGATTTATGCGTTGAGGATATGCAACTGCTGTCTTTAGAATATAAAAATTTGTCTATGAAATCTGCAAGCAATAGAAAAATTATAAATAATCTGGTGCGTATTGCAAAGATAAAAACAGGATTTCATACAGAGGAAGGTGCGACCGTATTTGTAGAGGCTATGCCCTACGAGGGCGGTTGTTTTATTCTTATTACATTAAAAGAAGAGCTGGATAATAAGAATAAAAAATACAGGGTAATACGCAGAAGGTATAGAAGAATGTTTATATTTGATGATTGTGAGGCTATGCTTAGTGCAATAGAAAAAATTTACCCAAACAATACTAATAGCTGTAAAAGCACACTGGCAATTAAGGATAATATATATTATTTACTGATTTTAGCGAATAATAAGATGAATGTTAAAGAGGAAATAATTTTCAGTGAGTTTTCAAAAGCGAAGGTAAGCAGTAATATTCAAATAGCCCATATATTAGAGCATAGCTGTATTATATCTGAAAATAACGCAATAGAAAAAATCGGCAGTGCACTATGCAAGAAGAGTATGCAAAGTGTACCACCTGAATGTTAAAAATTATTTTTAAGCTACTCTGCAAAATAGCAGAGTAGCTGTTTTTATTTATGCCTTATCGCTTATAGCCTTTAGCTCTGCTATAGCCTGCTTAGGGTCTTCAGCCTTGAATACGCCTGTGCCAGAAACGCAGATGTCAATGCCTGCTTTTGCACACTGTGCAATTGTTTTGTCATTTATGCCACCGTCAGCCTCAATAACAATTTCTGTACCCTGCTTTTCAGCCTCTGCCTTTATTTCTGCTACCTTAGGCATCATATCAGCCATAAAGGATTGTCCACCAAAGCCAGGCTCAACTGTCATTATAAGTACCATATAGATATCCTTTAGGTAAGGGAATACAGCACTTGCAGGAGTGTTTGGCTTAATAACCAAGCCTGCTTTTACGTTTGAATTGTTTATCTTGTCTATAGTAGCTTTAATGTCAGACTTTGATTCTACGTGGAAGGTGATTATATCAGCACCTGCGTTTACAAAATCATCTATGTAGTTATAAGGGTTGTCTATCATAAGATGAACATCAAATGGTACCTTTGTAAGGCTACGCACAGCCTTTATTACAGGAGCACCAAAGGTTATGTTAGGAACAAACGCACCGTCCATAACGTCAAGGTGCATATAGTCTGCACCGGCTTGGTCCATTCTTACTATTTCTTCTCCCATTTTTGCAAAGTTACATGATAATAATGATGGTGCTATTTTCATATTAATTCTCCTTTTAGTTTGCATTTATCTTATACTTTCAGAAGTAATGGTACGGCTATATCAATAATTGCCCAAAGTATTGAGAAGCAGGTTATTCCAAACGAGCTTACTCCTAAATCACCCGACATTATTGAAACTACTGCACCGTAGCCAATCATAATTATTAAGCCTATAAGCTGTACAACAACTGCAATTGTTATATTATTTTTGATTTTAATACATCCCGAAACTGCTCTTGCTAATGAGCTTGTTTTTCCTCTTGTGCCAATGTAGCAACGGGATTTTCCACTTCTTTCTTTTAGTGCTTCCTTACAGATGTTACCAAGTGAGTTTGGCAGTATTTTTACAGAACGTATGTGCATATCGTAATCATCTGCAATTCTCTTTGTTGTAAGGTTAGGGTCAGCTGTACGTATAAGTACCGATACACCGTTTTTCTCTAGTCGCTGTAGCTCTTGCTTTAGTTTGGTATCAGGTGTATATGATGTAACAATCATAGCAACCAGCTGACCAGCATTTGCAAGATAGGTTATATTACGGTTTTCATCAATAAATGGCTGAGCGTCTTCAAATGGTGGTGGAGTAATTCCGTATTTTTCAAGTAGCTCTCGTCTGCCTATAAGTATACGTTCGCCACCAATCCAGCCTACAATACCCTTGTTTTCTTCAAACTTAACACTGTCAACATAAGGTAGGCTGTCTGCCTTACCTGTAATAACATCTGAAAATACGTATGTTAAAGAGGTGTTTGCCATTTTTAAAACTGCTGCTGCATTTAGCATACAGGACTCGAAGTTAGAAGTAACATATTGCTTTATTCTTACCAGCTTAACAGATGAAGACGGATAAAGCTCTCTGCTATCCAGCATAATTGCAGCTGTATCTACAAATTGAGTAATAGCTGGATATCCTATTATCATAGCCTCTTCACGCAATGATTTTGCACATAGCTTTTTAATAGGTATATTTACCGAAAGCATACACGCTACCGGCACACTAAGACTGGTAACCATAGCAAATGATGATATTGCACCTATTGCTGTTTGATAAACTATACCGTGGATAATAGCAACAACTACAGAAACCACCAAGCCAATTAAAGAAAAGCTGGAAGCCATAGATTCGCTTGGATCCTTTGCGTATGAGAGCTTCATAAAGTTGCTGAAAAAGTCTGTTCTTTTTTGGTAGGCTATTACAGGGTCATCTGCGTTTGTACCTCTTACCATTTTTTCAGCGTTGCGTCTGTCGTTTAGTATGATTACAGCATATTTTCTTCTTTCCTGTGCAACAAATCGGAAATTATCCTTTATTCTTAGCTGTTGAACCATTTTACCCAGTGAATTTGTAGCCAGTGCAAAAACAACTAAAACAGAGTAGAGACTCTGCGAGCCGTGGTAGAAAGCGTAGCAGTTAAAGAATGATGCAACACTTTGTATAATCACAGCTATTGAGGCTACAGCTACACCTGTTTCTGAATTACCCTTAAAGCCGAGCAATGGTATTAAGCCACGTTTTATTGTATTTGCAGAGCAACCAACTGCTATAGAAAGTAAAACAAGATTTGTTACGCAGTATACAAGGTCTACATTAGGTATTATTCCGTCAAATATTGTAGGGAAGAAGTTTTTAATTATAATCAGTGCAAGCTCCAAAACAAAAATTATACCTGTTATAATTGCTCTGAAAAATTCATTTCTTATGTTAAGGTTTATTTCAACCATTACAGCTCTTGCGTCCTGAGGTGTTTCGTAGTCCTCTATTTTTTCTGTGGTGCTGTCGCTTACAGAAAATGCACTGTAATCTACTGTAGTACCGTAATCGGTAAACAGTGCTTCCTTTACGCTTTTTTTCGTTTTGTTTGCCTTTGCCTCTTGCTTTAATCTGCGTTTTTCTTCCTTAGCCTTTAGCTTAGCCTGTCGCTTTTTTTTCTTTGGGTCATCAAAAATATCTTCGATATTTTCTTCAGACTCATAATCATCTATATTATCAGAGGCATCAATAATTGTTTCATTTTTTTCAGCAAAAATACTTTTATCTATTTTTACATTTTCCTGCTCAGCTTTTTCGCCCTTAACAAAAGCAGTAGTTGCCTTTGTTATAATATCTTCTTCAAGAATTTCAGCTTCCTTTTTGCTTTTCTCGGCTTTTTTAGCCTCTAGCACATCTGGGCTTAAATAAGCCTCATAGGCGTTCATAAGTATTGGTGAAAGCTTGCCGATTTCTATGTTAAAGGTGGTAGGCGTGCTTTCTATGGTGTACATAGGCTCTATATCGCCCTCGATAAAAATATTACCGTTTACCTTTTGAACATTAACAAAGCTCATATCTATATCCGTAATAGGAGTAGCAGAGCTTTGTATATCCTGTGATGCTTCTTGCTCTGTAGATTGATTTTGAGCATTATTTTTTTCAATGTCTGCTGATTTATTATTCTTTTGTTTGTTTTGGATAAGCTCGTTGTTGTTTAGATTAGAAATATCCTCATCGCTTGTATATTCATCAGGCTTAGCGTTAAGAGCCTGTCCTATTTTGAATATAGATTTAAAAATTGACCTTTTTCTTTTTCTGGGTCTTTTTTCTGTAGAGGCTGTAAGCTGAGAAAAATCATATGTTGCTTCGGCTTCTGGATTATCTGTATCGTCGTTATCGTCGCTATCATCAAAATTATAGAGAGCCTCTTCCAGAATTTTTTCTTCTTCTGTTTTATCTTCCTGAGAACTATGCTTTTGTTTTTTTGATTTTTCTTGAACAACCCTTTCGTGACTTCCTATAAGCTCTATGTCATCTTCGTTTTCAACTGGATTGTTCTCCTCTGCGTTTGCTTCTGTGCTATTTTCAGCTTCATCAAAGTGTGGGTCGCTATCTACAATTTTAAGAAAAGGCTTTTTATGCTTTTCTTGTTTTTCGTCAGATGTATTTTCAACATCGGCTGAAATTGTTGAGTCTGTATCATTTTGAGATATTTCTTTTAAGGCTTCCTTCTTTTTCTGTTCTTCTATAACGTCCTTTTCAGTTATTGTCATAAGACGTTTTAATTTTTGAAGGACCTTTTTTTCTTTTTTATCTTTTTCATTTGCCAATATTACCAACTCTTTTCCAGATTGAAATGTTTTGGTGTTTTATTTATTTCTCTGTCTTAGCACATCATACATAAGCACACCTGCCGCAACTGATGCATTAAGTGAATTTATTTGTCCCTTCATAGGTAGCGACAAAATACCGTCACACTTACTGCTTACAAGTCTGCCTATACCCTTACCCTCGTTACCTATTACCAAAGCTATTGCACCTGTTAGGTCTGTTTTAGATGAGTCTTCTCCGTCCATATCAGCACCAAATACCCATACGCCACGCTCTTTAAGCTCATCTATTACACTTGGAATATTTGTAACTCTGGCTACGTTAACATACTCTACAGCACCTGCCGAGGATTTACCAACGGTGTAGCTTAGCCCTGCACTTCTGCGTTTTGGAATAATTACACCGTGTGCACCTGTACATTCTGCTGTACGTATAATAGCACCCAGATTATGAGGATCCTCTATTTCATCAAGCACAATAATAAAAGGTGGTTCGCCACGCTCTTTAGCAGTGGCAAAGATATCCTCAACAGTAGAGTATTCCTTTACAGCAGCCATAGCAGCTATACCCTGATGTACTGCACCACCACATAAAAAGTCAAGCTTTTTGCTGTCTACCTCTTTTACAGGTATTCCCTTATCCTTTGCCTGTGCAATAATAGCTGTGCAAGAGCCTGCCTTGTTGCCTTTAACTATAAGTACAGACTCTATTGCTCTGCCACTGTTTAAAGCCTCTTTAACGCAATTTCTGCCTGCTATTATATCTTTATGCTTTTCAGGCTCCTGATCGTTGCTTTGATTTTTTCTATTTCTATCCTTGTTTCTGTCAAAATTTCTGTCAAAACCTTTGGTATTTCCTTTATTGTATCTATCTTTCATTTTAATAAAACCTACCATCTTATACTTTTTGCATATACCTTTAAATTATATCACATCAAAGAGAAATATCCAACTGTTTGCAGTAAAAAAACGTTATAACTCTGTATTGCTCATAAAGTAAGCCCCAACGTCGATATTTTCGGGTATTATACCGTACATACCTGTAATAGGGTCTTTAAAAAGGTCTATTTTTGGTGGTGCAGCTGTAAAACAAAAGTACATTACAGTAAATAAAAATAAAAGACCTAAACACAAAGGAAAAAGATTGCGTAGGTCTTTGCTTGAGGTGGTAACCTTATAGCTGAAAAAATGTGAAAGAGCTATCCAGACAAAAACGCTGAGGATATCAATAACAAGAACAGCTCTACCCAGTATGGTTGTATATAGATAGAAGAAGCTTATTATAAGTCCACTAAGAAGATAAAGCCCTATAACCTTAGCTACTACAAATTGTCTGAAGTAGGGTATAGAAAAGGCAAGCTCAATAATGCTCCATACCACATAGGGCATAGCAAATATTTTTATATGCTCCCACACACTTTCATTTACAGCACCAAATAACACACCTAATGCACTGCCGTTGGTCCAGTCGTATAAAAAATGAAGTAATGCTCCACATATGAATACAAAGAACACACCTGCTGTTTCAAGCTTTTTCAGTCGATTATTCACCTAATCACCTCGATAATTTTTTCTGTTTAATTTGTATGAAAAACAGGAAAATTATATTACCGAGTTAAACTCTATTCAATTGTAGAATTATTAGCATAAGCACTACATACCCTTTAGCGAAAAATAAGCAAAGGTTATAAATGCTCCTGCAAGTGCTGATGCACCAAGTCTTAATATCCAGTATAGTACAGCGTGACGTTTTTTAATAGCAGACGGTGCCTGCATAGAGATAAGCATTTTTCTGGCTTCCTTTTCTAATAAGCCTCTTTGAACATCTGTATATTCAGGTCGCAGTACAAGCAAGGCTCTTTCGTAATATATGTTCCCTGTGTCTGTTACCTCTATAATTGCTCTGTTAATTCCTTTTATCATCCCTGTTGCACTCCTAACAAATAAAATATGATAATAGCATTGACAGGGTTTTCCACATTTATTCAAATGTTAAAATTTTAGTAATGTTGAAAACTCTGCGGAAAACCCTATAGTTTTCAACATTTGTCAACATTATACAAAGTGTAAACCACTGTTTTACTAACATAAATGTTAAAAACCCTGTTGATAATGATAAAAACACTCTCAAAAGTTTAAGCTATCAACCAAATTTTAGAGTGGAAAACTTTTCTAGGTTTTCCACAATTAAACGAAAAAGTAAAACAGCGACAAAAAACGACAAAATTATTACTAACTGTAATTTTTTGGTGTCAACACCTAAAAGCAAAATTTATTTTAAAAAGATAATTTTAGAAATTTTGAAAAAATCGCATAAAATCTTAATTTTACACTTAGCTATATACAGCTTGTTTTATTTTTTTTATAAAAAATCATTGTCAATACATTTTTTAAAGATTTAATTAGGTTTTGAAATAACTGTCAAAATAAACAAAAAGATGATAATTTCAAGAAAGTTAACCGAGTTTTCAACATTTTTCAACCTGTTTTCCACAAAATTTTTTAAAAACTTTTCTTTTTAACAGTTTTCAACAGTTGTTATGTGGAAAGTGTTGAAAGATTTTTAATAAATTATTAAGATTGGGATTTTAGCTGTATAATAAGCCGATTTATAGTATAAAAAACCAGCTAATCAGTAGCTTAAAGCTACCAACTAACTGGTTTTATTAAAATCTGTTATAGAGTTATTTTTATTGATTATTGCTTAATTCCAGCCAAAACCTCGGCTATAACCTCACGCTCGTCAAGGTGGTTTTTAACACCGTTAATTTCTTGATAATCCTCGTGACCTTTACCTGCAAGCACAATAATATCTCCTGCTTCGCCATTGTTTATAACCCATTCAATAGCTTTTCGTCTGTCTATTATTTCAATGTACTTTCCAGAGGTTTTCTTAATTCCTGTGAGAATATCATTTATAATAGCCTGTGGATCCTCTGTACGAGGATTGTCAGAGGTGATAACGCTTAAATCTGCTAAATTACCAGAAACCTCACCCATACTAAAGCGTCTGTCTCTTGCTCTGTCTCCACCACAGCCAAACAGGCACACAAGACGCTTTGGGTTGTATGCACGCAAGGTTGTAAGTAAACTTTCAAGAGCCATAGCGTTGTGGGCATAGTCTATCATAAGTGTGAAATCGTCAGAAACCTTGACCATTTCAATTCTGCCCTTTACCTTTGCGTCCTTTAACGCATTTTTAATGATATCATTTTCTATTCCGAAATATTTACATATTGCAATTGCTGTAAGTGAGTTGTATACGCTGAATTTACCAGGTAAATCAATTTCGACACTCATATTTATATCGCCTGTTATATCATATGCAACACCAAGAGAGCCTGCGTTGTTTACAAGGCTTACGTTTGTTGCTTTTAGATTTGCATTTTCGCTAAAGCCGTATGTCATAGTTTTACAGGTAGATTGCTCTACAATGTAATCTGCATAATTGGCATCTGCATTTATAATACCATATTTGCACTGCTTAAATAGTAGGCTTTTGCAGTGTAGATAGTCGTCAAAATCCTTATGCTCGTTAGGACCTATGTGGTCAGGCTCAATGTTGGTGAAAATACCAACCTCAAAGGTAAAGCCAGCTGTACGGTGTAGCATAAGCCCCTGTGACGAAACCTCCATTACAACGCAATCACAGCCTATATCAACCATTTGTCTGAAATAATCCTGTAAAATGTATGATTCAGGAGTGGTGTTGTTTGCTTTGATAACCTTATCTCCTATTATAGTTTCTATTGTACCTACAAGACCACATTTGTGGCCTGCGTTTTCAAGTATTGATTTAACTAAATAGGTAGTTGTGGTTTTACCCTTTGTGCCAGTTATGCCTATAACCTTTAGCTTTTCGGCAGGATTTCCAAAATATTCTGCTGACATACAGGCTAATGCATATCTACTGTTTTCTACCTTTATAATTGTAACATTCTGAGGTGCATCTATGTCATCTTCAACAACAAGTGCTACAGCACCCATTTCGCACGCCTTTTCAGCGAATTTATGTCCGTCAGAAATAGCACCCTTAATGCACACAAAAACAGAACCATTCTCAATCTTTCTTGAGTCGTAAATAACGGTGCTTATGTCTATATCTGTTGACCCCTGTATGCATTGGTAGTCAAGCCTGTTAAGTAGTTTAGAAAGCTTCATAAAAGCATCTCCTTATATTATTGTAATAATAATTCCTTATAGTTAAATTTACAATATTATACGAGATATGTCAATGTGATTATGATTAATATAATTGATATAAATTAATTATTGACAAGATAGCTTTATGATAGTATACTGAAATAAATTAAACGAAAGAGAGAATTTGTTTGTTAAGCATTGTAAATAAGGAAAATATGACTAACTAAATAGTTGTTGCAGATTTTATCTCTGTATTGGTTATATCATAGTAGTGTATATGTGGTATAGCTAGCTTTGCTGTACGTTGTTGCACAAAGGTTATGAGGTAGTTTGCGTGTTATCCTATTTGCAGTATGCTTCACAGATTCTTATTATTGATGCATAGCAAATTGCTATGCTTTTTTTGTAATCAGATTTTGATTATTGATTTTTACAAGGCTGTGGTATACCTTTTTTTGGGGATAACCACAGCCTTTTTGTGGTCATTTTTCCTTTTAATTGTAGATTTATTAGATAGTAAAATAAATAGAATTAATATGATATAAATAAGGAGAAATCACGTTGAAGAGAATAATTAAATCAATGTCAAAGGAATATATAGAGAAATCTCTTGAATTAGTAGAAAAGGTGTTTACAGACCACGAGGGCAAAGAAGGTGGAATTTTAAACCGTGAGCTGGTAAAAGAAATAAGAAGTAAGGAATTTTATATTCCACAGCTTGAGCTTATTATGGTTAATGAGGCTGATGAAATTATAGGCTATGCAATGTTTTCACCAATTCATCTTGAGGGAAAATATAGCGATGCTCTGCTTATGCTTACACCTGTTGCAGTCAGAACAGATATGCAAAGACAGCATATTTCAAAGGAGCTTATAGAGTATGGCTTTAAAATGGCAACAGAAATGGGCTATAAGGCTGTAATTGTTGAGGGTAACCCACAGAATTACAGAGCAAGAGGCTTTAAAACATCTGCTGATTACGGAATAGTGGCAGGAGAAAGTATAGATTTACCTGCAATTGAGTGTTTAATGGTAAAGGAGCTTGTACCAAAGGCACTTGAAGGAATTTCTGGTAAGCTTGAGTACACAGACTACATTACACTTGTAGGAGGTGCGTATAATGAATAATTCGGAAAAGATTTTAGAGCTTGATAAGATAAAGGAAATATGGGCGAGCCGTGCGTCTATGCAGTCTACAAAAGAGAGAATACGCAAAATAAGTCCGTATATTAACGAGGTTGAGCTGTTGCAATAAAAACAGTAGCATTATGCTGTATGATGGGTCAGTGTGGCTTGCACGTTCCTTGTGAATCGGCTGATATATGTATGAATTCAAATTACCTTTGTGATATAGGCGATGGACAGAATTTATCAGAGAATTTGTCAACATTTTCAGCACATTTAAAAAATATTCTTTCAATTTTAAGCAGTCTTAATGAAGAAAGTCTTGTTGTGCTTGATGAGCTTGGTTCAGGTACAGACCCTACCGAGGGTATGGGTATTGCAATAGCTGTTCTTGAAGAGTTAAAGAAGAGTAAGGCTCTGTTTCTTGTAACTACTCATTATCCACAGATTAAAGAATTTGCAAATAACGAGAATACAGTTATTAATGCAAGAATGGATTTTGATAAGGAAACACTTACACCTTTGTATAAATTAGTAATAGGCGAAAGTGGCGAAAGCTGTGCTTTTTCAATAGCTAAAAGACTGGGTATGCCTTTTTCTATGCTAAAAACTGCTTCAATAGCATCATATGGTGATGATTATGAAAAGCATATTCCTAATAATTACAATCAGGATAAGGAGCTTGAAAAAGGCTATGTGCCTAAGATTGTAAAAAAGAAAGCTCCGAAAGCAAAAAATAATCCGACATTAAAATTCAAGCTGGGAGATAGCGTTACAGTTTACCCAGATAAGAAAATAGGAATTGTATGCAAAACAGCAGATGATAAGGGAATGGTTGGTGTACAGCTTAAAGGCAAGAAAATAAAGGTAAACCACAAACGACTAAAATTGCTTGTAAGTGCAGAAGAGCTGTATCCGGAGGATTATGATTTTTCTATAATATTTGACAGCGCAGAAAATCGAAAGCTACGTCACGATATGTCACGAAAAAATATTGATGAGGTAATAACCTTGAGTGATACTGAGATTTAAAAAACAGAAAGGTTCGGCAATGTATGCTGGACCTTTTTTGTGTAGAGGTTTATGGAATTTTTTCACAAATATTGGTTAGCAACACTATATATTGTGGTTGAATTTTAATTATATCTATTTTTTGTGTATTTTAATGATGAATATATATAAAAGGCTGAATATATGGTGATATTTTGCGAATATTAAAGATAAAGCTTGTACAATATAAACAAAAAAATTATGATTTTTTAACAGGTTAAACAAAGGCGACTAGGCAAAGTTGCACAATTAATAAAAAGCAATTTGGTTATTAATACAGAAATTAATTTTAGAATTGTGCGAACTGAACAAAAACTCGTTGTCGAATATATTAATGTAACTAAATTAACTAAAATTAGTTGCATTTAGGGCATATCTATGCTATTATTACTACAGTAGTTATGGCATTTGTGAGTACTGTAATTACGCAAAAAGCAGTTTTTACAACTGCCAGAAAGTTAAAAGGTATTTATTTTTATTAAATTTAAAGAAAGAAGGAAATTACAATGTTCAGTAAAACAAAGAAGTTTGCAGGCGTTATGCTAGCTGCTGCAATGATTGTTACAGCTTTTGCAGGCTGTGGTGGCGGCGACACAACAGGTGGCGAAGCAGGTGGCGAAGCAGGTGGCAAGACAGAAGCTACTCAGCCAGCAGTTGAGGCAATATCAGTTGATCAGATGCTTGCAGATGCAGAGCTTGCTCTTGGTCCAGAGGGTAAGGACAGCCCTGTTACTCTAAAGGTTTGGGCTCCAGCAGATGCTCTTGATGTATTCCAGGCTCAGTGTGATGCTTTTGCAAAGAACTTTAAGGATAAGGGTAGAGATATTACAATCGAAGTTGTACAGCAGGGTGAATCAGATGCTGCTGCTAACCTAATGACAGACCCTAATGCTGCTGCTGACGTATTTGGCTTTGTATCAGATAACGCTTCAAAGCTATATCCAGGTGGATATGTAGCACCTGTAAGAACACAGTATGCTAAGGCAATTGAAGAGAGCAACATCGATGGTGCTATAAGCGTTGCTAAGTCAAACGAGGGTCTAGTTGCTTTCCCAGAGACAGGTGACAACGGTTATATCGTATACTACAACAAGTCATTAATTTCTGAGGAAGAGGTTAAGTCACTTGAGGGTATTATGAAGGTTTGTAATGAGAAGGACAAGAAGTTCGTTATGAACCTAAGTAACGGCTTCTACGGCTGTGTAATTCCTCTAACAGCAGGTGGCACATACGAGCTTGACGCTGATGGTGCTCAGGTTCTTAACTATAATAAGGAAGAGACAGTTAAGGTTGCAAAGGCATTTTCAGATCTACTTGCAAAGGACGATGCTCATTTTGCTGATGATGATGTAAACAAGGTTCTTGTTTCAAGCTTAAGAAATGAAAAGGCTCTTGCTGGTGTATGTGGTACTTGGAAGCTAGCAGCTATTAAGGATGCTCTAGGCGACAACTTTGCTTGTGCTAAGCTACCTACAATCAAAATAGACGGCGAAGATAAGGATATTATTTCAATGTATGGTTACAAGCTACTTGGTGTAAACAAGAATACAAAGTATCCATACACATCACAGGCTCTTGCTTACTACCTATCAGGTGAGAAGTGTCAGCAGGAGAGAATGGATCAGCTTGGTTGGGGTCCTTCAATCAAGGCTCTAGTTGAGGGCGAGCAGGCTCAGAACGATGAGTGTCTATCAGCTATGTACGAGCAGATGGAGCATTCAGTACCTCAGATCGGTCTTGCAGGTTCATTCTGGGATCCAACAGGTGCGTTTGGTAAGTATGTTCTTGACGAGAAGGGCGATCTAACAGAAGCTGGTCTAGGTAAGGCTTTTGACAACATGGTAACAAGTATTACAGCTCAGTAATTGCGTTTGTAATTAATAGTTATTAAATAAATAATTAAATTCCTCAAGCAGTCTATGTGTTTTTGTAGACTGCTTGAGTAGTCGAAATAAGTTATATTTTTAAAGGTTTTTAAGGGGAGAAATATAATGAATTATATTGATTATGTACAGCTCAGCCCTTTCCAGAAATTTACTTATAAGCTAAAAACATTTTTTACATCTATTCCTGGTGCTATAGCTAACTTTTTTAAGGCTCTAGGTAGAGCTATAGTTAGTTTTTTTGTAGGTATCGGTGATTTCTTTAAGAATTATGTAAACAACTTTAAGGTTGGTACTGTACCAACAAAGCTTTCATATTTAATTATGGGTTCAGGTTGTTTGCTTAATAAGCAGATTGTAAAGGGTATAGCTTTCTTAGTTCTGGAGGTTGCGTTTATCGCCTATATGATAGGCTTTGGAGGACCTTACTTAGCACAGTTTGGTACATTGGGTACTGTAGAGGAGCATACAGAAATTGGTCCTGACGGTATGCCTGTAACAGTATTGGGTGACAACTCAATGCTTATTCTGTTGTTTGGTACATTAACACTTATTCTTATTGCTTTATTTGTTTTTATTTACATACTAAACATTAATGTAGCAGTAAACAACGAAAAGACAGTTAAGGCTGGTCATAAGCCTAACACAATAGTAGAAGATTTCAAATTGTTGCTAGACGAAAAGTTCCATGTAACTTTGCTTACTCTTCCAACAATTTTGGTAGGTTGCTTTACAATTCTACCTCTAATCTTTATGATTTTGATTGCGTTCACAAACTTTGACCACGCACACCAGCCACCTAACCAGCTATTTACTTGGGTAGGCTTTGGTAACTTTGCAGATATCTTTGTAGATAACCCACTTTATTCACAAACATTTGGTAAAATTCTTGGATGGACACTTATTTGGGCAGTTGTAGCAACATTCTCATGTTACATTCTTGGCGTAATTGTTGCTTTGATGATCAACAAAAAGGGTCTTAAATTTAAGGCTGTATTCAGAACCTGCTTTGTAATGGCAGTTGCTGTACCACAGTTCGTAACACTTCTATTGATGAATCAGATGCTTTCACAGGACGGTGTTGTAAATGTATTACTACAGCAGTTACATATTATTTCACAGCCTATTAAATTCTTAGAGGGTAGTGCAAATGTTGCTAGAATTACAATTATCCTAGTAAACATTTGGATCGGTATTCCATATACTATTCTAAGTACAACAGGTATTCTTATGAATATTCCTGAGGATCTTTACGAGTCAGCTCGTATAGATGGTGCAACACCAGTTGTACAGTTTATGAAGATTACACTTCCATACCTAGTATTCGTAACAACACCACAGTTGATTTCAACATTTGTTGGTAACATTAATAACTTTAACGTTATCTTCTTGTTAAGTGGTGGTGGTCCATCAAATGTAGGTATGTATCAGGCAGGACAAACAGACTTGCTTGTAACATGGCTTTATAAGCTAACAATGAACAACAACGATAATAACCTAGCTGCTGCTATCGGTATTCTTGTATTTATCATCTGTGGTTCATTGTCACTGATTACATTTAATAATACAAAGTCAGTTAAGGATGAGGGGGCGTTCTCATGATAAAAAGTTATAAAGCAAAAAGAGCCTTGGGTAACGCTGTAGTATATACTATCCTTACAATTCTTTCTATTATTTGGATTCTTCCTTTGCTTTGGATTGTAATGACATCATTCTCAGGTGAAGAGGCAACTTATATTTCAACAGTTATCCCAACAAAGTGGACATTCAATAACTATATTGAGCTATTCACAAAAACACAAATGTTTAACTATCCAAGAGCGTTCTTTAATACATTTATAATTGCTATTTGCTCTTGCGTTATTTCTACACTTAGCGTACTAATGGTTTCATACACATTCAGCCGTCTAAGATTTAAGGCAAGAAAAGCATTTATGAACGTTGCAATGATTCTTGGTATGTTCCCAGGCTTTATGACAATGATTGCTATTTACTATATTCTAAAGGTAGTTGGTTTGTCACAGAGCATTGTAGGTTTGATTATCGTATATTCAGCAGGTGCTTCACTAGGTTACTTTATTTCAAAGGGCTTCTTTGATACAGTACCAAAGGCACTTGACGAGGCTGCTACTATCGACGGTGCAAATAAGAACCAGATCTTCTGGAAGATTATTTTACCAATGTCAAAGCCAATAGTTGTATATACAGTTCTTACATCTTTCATTGGTCCTTGGACAGACTTTATTTTGGCTAAGATGCTTCTTCGTGATGCTATTGACAATTATACAGTTGCCTTGGTACTTTGGAAGTGGACAGAAAAAGAGCAGGTAGACCAGTATTTCTACAACTTCTGTGCAGGTTCAGTAGTAGTTGCAATTCCAATTACACTTCTGTTCATCAAGATGCAGAATTTCTATGTAGAGGGTATTACAGGTGGTGCTGTAAAGGGATAATTCCTTTTAGCTCAGCATCGCTGAAAATAAAATTTACACGCAAAGAGGTGAAGGCAGATTGTCTTCACCTCTATTTGTATATAAAGCATTTGTAAAAAACTTTTGTGATGAAAATAATCATTTAATACTATTTTATTTCTAACAAGCAGATATCTTTTCGGCATATTTTTCACCTGACTTCATAGTCTTGCTGTGGTATGCTATTCGTCAGATAAAAAATCTGCTCGAAAATCTTATCCACTGTTTAGAAATGAAAAAGTATAAAAAAGTAAACTACAAATGACTTATTAGTTATTATGTACTTATATAATAAAGTTATTCAGAAAAAAGAGGTGGAATAAAATGTTTAAAAGAATTATGTCCGTAACATTAGCAGGTTGTCTTTGTGCATTGATTTTATCAAGCTGTGGTAACGAAACAGAAACTGATACATCATCATCTGCACCAAATAATTCTTCAGGCAGTGGAGAAATTGAGCCATTAAAGGCTGTGCAGTCTACAGATAATTATAGAAACTACTATCAGATATTTGTATACAGCTTTTGTGACTCAAATGGTGACGAGGTAGGAGATATACCGGGAATTATCAGCAAGCTTGATTACCTAAACGACGGAAACCCTGAGGGTGGCGATGATTTGGGTATAGACGGAATATGGCTTACTCCTATATGTGAGTCAGAGTCTTACCATAAATATTCAGTTGAGGACTATTGCAAGGTTGACGATGAGTTTGGCACAAATGACGATTTTAAGAAATTAATTGAAGAATGTAATAAGCGTGGCATAAACGTAATAACAGACCTTGTAATTAACCATTCATCAGACCTTCACCCTTGGTTTGAAAAGGCCTGTGAAGAGGTAAAGGCAGGAAATCTTGACGGATACGCAAAATATTATCATATTGTAAAGGCAGAGGATAAGGATTTAAGCTGTACTTACTATAATATACCTGAAACAGATTATTACTATGAGGCTAATTTCTCAAGCTCAATGCCTGAGCTTAACCTTTCTAACGACAAGGTAAGAGAAGAAATCAAAGAGATTATGAAGTTCTGGTTTGATATGGGTGTTGCAGGCTTCAGACTTGATGCAATAAAGTACTATGATATGGGTGGAGATGACGGACTTGAGTTTCTTTCTTGGTTTATGAAAACAGCAAAGGAGCTTAAAGAGGATGCATATATTATAGGTGAAAACTGGTGGGGCTCAAGCCAAATTTTAGAATGGTACTCAACCGGTATAGATAGTCAGTTTAATTTCCCTATGAGTCAGGCTGACGGTCATTTTGCTAATGCAGTACGCTCAGAAAATATTAAAAAGCTTTGCACATCACTAAAGAGCTGGGGAGATCAGCTTTCTGATGTGAATGATAAAGCTATAAATTCATCGTTTTTATCTAACCACGATATGAAGCGAAGTGGAGCAGCATTTGGCAGCAATTTAAAAATGCAGAAAATGGCAGCTATGTGCTATATGTTTGCTCCAGGTAATTCATTTACATATTACGGAGAAGAGGTTTCTTTACTAGGTAGTACAGATAATGACGGCTCTTACCGTTTGCCAATGCCTTGGGATGGCACTGAGTGGGAAAAAATCCATTTGCCAAGTATTCCATTTGATGTAGCAGAGGAGGCAGTTACAACTACTGTAGATGAAGCTATAAAGGACGATAATTCACTGTTTAAAACATATCAGGAAATAATAAAAATAAAATTACAGAACCCTGAAATTGCCAGAGGTAAAATTACTGATGTTATTGAAACAGAAAATAATTATGGTGCCGGATATGTTGTAAAATATCAGGATAGTGGTGTAATAGTATTCTATAACGCAAGTCAAATAGAAACTGTAACTACTGAGATTTCTAATGAGCTACTAAATTACAGTGGCATTTCTGCTCAGGTAACTGCACAGGATAAAACAGGAGGAACTGCACCTGCAAAAGCAACCTTAAACGGTACAACTCTTACTGTACCACCAGCTACAGCCGTAATCATAAGATAATAAAATAAAATTATAACAGCCCAGAAATAAAGGAATTTAAAGGTTATCCTGTATAAAATTTCTATATGTTTTTTGTTATAATAAACGATTTTAATTTCAGTTATATAAAAACCATTGTATTTTTTAATGCGATTCTATATAATAGAGATTGCTTAGATATGCTTATAATAGCGAAGAAAAAGGAGGAATTTTAATGGCAAAACACCAGAATAAAGCGTTAAGCGTTCTGCTTGCATCTATGATGGTTGCGTCAATGTGTTGCGTGCCAACGACAGTTTCTGCGGCTAGCACCACAAAGGAAGAATCAGGCTCATCACTAGCCAAGTATTATTCCACAAACAGCGCAGGTTTCGGAAAAAACAAGACAATTTCCGTAGACGGCGACCTTTCAGATTGGGACAGCTCTATGCTTATTGCACAGGGTACAGCAAATGATGACCCTCGTGTATATCGTCCTAACTCAATGTACGAGGTAGGTGTTGACTTATACGCACTATATGGTGCATATGATGACAGCAACGTTTACCTAATGTGGGAAATGACAAACGTTCAGGATGTAGTAGCATCAAGCGATAACTACCCTCTATCACAGGGTACTCTTTGGCAGACACAGGAGTTCCCATTCTTTATTGCAGTTGATACAGGTAAGGCTGACACTGCAATTGGTAAGAAGGGTGCACTTTCAACTGCTGGTACTATCTGGAATTCAGGTATGACATTTGAAAGTAGCTTTAACAAGCTAATTTCAATCAACACAAAGGGAGGTAACGGTCCTTGGGTTTATGGCGGTGACAGCACAGGCTTGAACCCTGTTGAGCTTTTAGACAGATCAACATCTAAGATTAAAATGGATTTCGGCCAGGGTATACTAAGTAAGAATGTATATGGTATTGACAAAGCTTACGGTGAGTATAACGGTCGTGTACCAGGCGATGTATGCGATGATTCATCTGCTTGGATAGACTTTAACACAGCAGGTCATAGCAGTAGTACAATGGACTTCTTCTATGAGCTATCTATTCCATATAGTGAACTAGGTATTACAAAGAACGATGTTCAGGAAAACGGTATCGGTGTAATGCTAGTTGCTACAATGGGTATGTCACCAATGGATTGTCTACCAGGTGACCCTGTAATGACTGATCAAGCTGATAAGGACGATGCTGCTAATTCACAGGAAAACAACAGCTTCGAGAAGAGTGACGAAGATCACATCACAGCTAAATTCGCAAGACTTGGTAAGGATGGCGGAAATGTAGGTCCAATAGTTCCAACATCTCCAACACAGCCAACAAATCCAACAGATCCAACAGATCCATCAGATCCAACATCTCCAACAGAGCCATTGAATACTACTGGCTATAAAGAGGTTACTGTTGCTGAGGGTGACACAGTAACATTTACAGTAGATGTTACAACATCAAGCAAAATCGGAAGCTATCTAATGACAACAAAGTATGATGCTGACGCTTTTGAGCTTGATACAACATATAGTGCAGACGGTGTATCAACACTAGGTGCAAATAATGGTCAAGAAGTAGTAAACACATTAGTAGATGGTCAGGTTAAGGCTGCAGCTCTTTCTGCTACACCATCACCTTACACAGCTGCTGACGGTGCTACAATACAGACAATTCAGCTAAAGGCTAAAAAGGCTGGTACATTTGCTATTTCATACACAATCGACGAGATGATCGACGAGAATGAAAATGACCTTGTTCTAAACTACAAGCCAGTAAATGGTGTAACAGTTTCTGAAAAGGCAACTGTAAATGGTGAAGTACCAACAGAGCCAGTTGGTGCTGAAACAGGTTCAACAACAGCTTCTTTCAAGGCTGGTAATACTGTAGAGTATTATGTAAATATGAAGTTTGCTAAGGAGCTATACGGCTTCCAGACAGACATTAACTACGATTCTTCTCTACTTGAGGTTGAAAGCGTAGAGTACCCTAACTTTGACGGTACAACAATGGAGAATACAGATGTAGCAGGCAAGATTTTTGCAATTGGTGCAGGTTCTCCAACAAAGACATTTGACTTTACAACAGAGAAGACTCTTGTAAAGGTTACATTTAAGGCATTAGCTGATGGTACAGATTCAAAGATCTCTTACCTAATGAAGCAGACAGTAGATGCTGATGGAAAAGAGTATTTTGACAAAACAACAGGTAAGCCACTTACAGCAGATGTTACAACAAACAACAACGCTAAGGTAGTTGGCGAAACACCTACAGAGCTTTCAACAACAGCTGCTACTGAGATTAAAGTTAAGGCTGGCGACAAGGTTAACTTCTGGGTAGAGGTTGAGCTTCCAGCAGATAAGCTTGATGTTGCTGGTTGGACAGTAGATATGTACTTCGATAAAGACGTATTCGATGCAAATATGGAATTTGCTGGTGGTAACGGATTTGCAGCAGGTACAAACGCAATTGACTATGCTCTAGGTCTATCAGATAAAGAAGTAGGCTTCCCAGGTGGTAGCTTAGCACAGGCTACAATTGTTGATGGTAGAGCTAGTATTACAGATGCTAACCCTAACGGACTAAACTTCAAGGGTAAGAACACAAAGGTTGTATGCGTTCAGCTAGTAGCTGAGAAGGATGCTACAACAACTATCTCTTACAGAATGAGAGACCTTGTTGATACAGATCTTAAAAACTCTTATGTAAATAAGGAAGACAACCAGCCAATGGGTGGTGCTAAGTATTCATACAACGTGAATATCATTACTACTCAGGTATCAACAGAGAAGACACTATATCTAAAGCCAAATGCTAACTGGCTAGGTTCAAATGCACGTTTTGCTGTATATGTAGAGGGTGCAGATGGTGGCGAATGGATTTCAATGAAGAATGCTGGTAACGGCTACTATAAAGCAGTTGTTCCTGCAAAGAATTATACATCAGTAAAATTCTATAGAATGAATCCAGCAACAACAGAAAATAAAGAGGCAAACCGTTGGAACTTCTCAACTAAAATGACAATTCCAACAGACGATACAAACTGCTTCACAGTAGGTGAAAAAGAGTGGTCAGGTGCAGATAAGACAGGTGCTACAGGTGACTGGAGCGTTTATGCACCACAGATTAAGACACTATACCTAAAGCCAAACGCAAACTGGATTAAGTCAAATGCACGTTTTGCAATGTATGTAAAGGATGCAAACGGCAATACTGAGTGGGTATCAATGACAGATCTTGGCGATGGTTACTATTCAGCAGAAGTACCAGAGGGCGAGTACACAACTGTATCATTCGGAAGAATGAAGCCTGAAACAACAGAGAATAATGCTGCAAACCGTTGGAACAACTCAACAGAAATGACAATTCCAGCAGATGACACAAACTGCTTCACAATAGACGCAGGTCAGTGGAGTAACGCAACAGGTGAATGGAGCATTTATGTTTCAAAGGCATCTCTAAAGAAGCTATACCTAAAGCCAAACAGCAACTGGATTAAGTCAGACGCACGTT
>JAXJUF010000030.1:0-30724 GCA_036309185.1 Acutalibacteraceae bacterium | reverse complement strand
GCAACGAGCCTATGGACGAGGAATATACTCCTGTTGAGAAAGAGCCTGTTGTACTTGATAACATTCCTCTTGGTGGTAGCTTTGGTTTTGAAAGTGAAGCTCCTAAGGTTAACACTACTATGGAAGAAACTATGGTAAAGCTTCGTCAAAAGGCTTCAATGGCAAAAATTGCTGTTGATAATAATCCTAGTTTAAAAAACCAAAATACTAATACTCAAGAAAACATAGTAGAGCTTCGTCAGAAAGCTTCAAGTGCAACTATCGCTATTGATGATAAGTCTGATTTTAAAAATAGCGATACTAACACTCAAGAAAACATAGTAGAGCTTCGTCAAAAGGCTTCAAACGCAACTATTGCTATAGAAAAGCCTATTGTAAATACTACTGTTGAAGAAGCTACTAAAAATACTCCTGTTAACAGCAATCCTGTAGCTATGGGTGGTAGCTTCGGTTTTGGTGGCAACGAACCTATGGACGAGGAATATGCTCCTGTTAAAAAAGAGCCTGTTGTACTTGATAATATTCCTCTTGGTGGTAGCTTTGGTTTTGAAAGTGAAGATAATAATTAACTTTTTTGTATTACTGAATTATAAAGTGTAAATAATAAATTAAATAACACTTTACATAAAAATGAAATGAAGGGATATTATTTATTATGGTCTTAGATTACTTTTTAACAGTAAGCAAACAGGTAGTTATACTTTTTATGCTTATAGGCGTTGGATTTATCTGTGGAAAAATAGGTTTTATGAATAAATCTACAGCAAAAAACATTACCGATATAGTGCTTTACTTTGTTACTCCGTGTGTAATTATTAACGCATATCAAGTTGATTTCAACCATGAAATTCTTATAAATCTGGGAATAACTGCATTATGTGCCATAGGTGCTCACATTGTCTCTATAATCATAGTTACACTTGTGTTCAGAGGTAAGGATATAGACAAAAAAGCTGTTTTAAGATTTGGAACAGTATTTTCCAATTGTGGATTTATGTCTTTACCATTACAGCAGGCTATTATAGGTCAAGAGGGTGTACTTTACGGTGCTGCCTTTGTAGGAGTATTCAATATCTTTTTATGGACCTATGGTGTTATATGTATGAGTGGCGATAAAAAAGGAATATCAGCCAAATCTCTATTACTTAACCCAGGAATATTAGGTGTAGTTATAGCACTTATATTCTTCCTGTTATCATTCAGGCTTCCTGATGTTATTGGACAGCCTGTAAAATATTTAGCCAGCCTTAACACACCATTACCAATGTTTATCATCGGCTTTTATCTTTCAAGCAGTAAAATTTCATCAGGCTTAAAGGATAAAAATGCGTGGCTATCTGCACTGATAAGACTTATAGCTATACCTGTTATATTTATTTCTATAATGTATCTGCTTGGAGTAAGAGATAATATACTAATTACAGTAGCAATTGCAGTAAGTGCACCAATAGCAGCAACTACAACAATGTTCGCAACCAAATTCAACAAAGATACCGAGCTTTCTGTAAATTTGGTTTCGCTTTCCACTATACTTTCTATTGTTACAATGTCGTGTATAGTGGCTATTACTCAGATGATTTCCTGATAAAAATGATCAAGTTTTCCACAAGAATTTGATTTTTGTGGAAAACTTGATTTTTTTACACTAATTTTATAGCCTATATTAAATTTTAAACCCTTTTTAAAAGCTTTTTGGTAATATAAGCCATTTTAAAAGGAATTGATTACATAGGGCAAGCCCTCTACCCGTAAACTTTTTTAAGCTATTAAGTAAAAACATTAATTTTTCTTCTCTTTAGCATAAATTACATATGAATAAATAATTGGGATAATTACACCTAATATTCCATAAACAGATAAAGCTACAGGTAACAAATATACATTAGAACCATTTACAAACAGAGAAATTACTCCTAGAATTACCATTATAACTCCTGATATAACTCCCATATAACCACCAAGTCTGTGTGTTTTCTTCCATACATATTTGCTGTTTAGGGTTGAGCTTATGCGTATACCAAAGAATCTATTTTGCTTTACCTTACCAAACATATTACTTAGATAGACAAAAAGTCCACCCATTGAAATACATAACAGAGAGCCTAATGAACCAGAAATATTCATTGTACCGTTAACGCAAACTATACTTAAATACCAGAACAATACCAACAAGAAAGCAAATATACCTACTAAAATTTTAAATTCTTTATTTACGTCATAATCCTCTGACTTTGTTTTTTGTGCATTAATACAACGCACAAAATAAACTACAGATAATAAAATTAAAACACATGGCATAAGCATAAGAAACCATTTTGATGAATATGAATCAACCTCACCCATTATATTGTAATGTGATGGTACAATATCTAAAGGTGACATAGCTAAATAAACACCAGATGCTACTGCATTGATTATAGATAAAATAAGTAAAATAAACTTTTTCATTATTGATTCTCTCCCCTATTTGTTAAATTAGATATCATAGTCATAATATCCTCTAGCACACTAGTTTTTAATGAATAAATTACATTCTGTCCCTGTTTGTCAGCCTCTACAAGTTCTGCCTGCTTTAATATACTTAGGTGATTACTTATTGAGGGCTTTGTCATATTAAACTCCTCTGCTATCTCACCTGCGTTCATATCTCTTTTTTTAAGAAGCTCTAATATTTTTCTTCTTGTAGGGTCTGCTAACGCTTTCCAAACATCAGCCATAATTCTTCCTCCGTTTATTAATTAATCGATTGATTTTTAATTAATTAGAAATTTATCTAATTAATTAACTGTCTAAAGTATAACCACATCTACCCTATTTGTCAATAGCTTTTTAAAAAAATTATAAAAAAATCCGTTCCATATTTCAGGAACGGATTTTCATTATAAATTAATTATTATTATTATTATTTATTTCTACTCTACCATATAATGACAAGCTTTCGCCCTCATTTTTTGGTGCTCTCTCAACAGGAGCAGTATTACTATTAGGCTTATTGTTACGGTTGTTATAATTTCTTCTCTTATCATAACCGTTATTGTAGCCTCTTCTGCCACCTCTGTTGTTATTATAATTATTCTTACGATAAGGACGCTTATACTCAGGGTCTGGTCCAATAACAACGTGTCTGTTGGTTACTTCACCCTCTGACCATGAAATTGCACCGTTTACCTTATGTACTGCTGTATGAATAATTCTTCTCTCGTATGGATTCATTGGCTCTAAAGAAACATTTCTGCCTGTCTTTAAAACCTTAAATGCAAGCTTTCTACCAAGAATCTCAAGAGTTTTCTCTCTCTTCTCACGGTAGTTACCTATATTGATTGTAATTCTATAGTAAGAGTTACCCACGTGATTTGCTACCAACCCAGCAAGATACTGCAATGCATCAAGAGTTTCTCCTCTTCTGCCTATAACAGCACCAATCTGATCGCCTGACAATTGAATTTCAGCAGAGCCCTCTTCCTCTTTTACCTCTACTGTTATATCCTCAAGACCCATAGCCTTTAAAACATTTTCAACGTATTTTCTTGCCTCTTCAGCAGGAGAATAATCACTGTTTACTGCTTTATCAGCTACTACAGGCTCTTCGTTAGCTTCAACCTTAGGCTCTGAAGCCTCTTCGTTTTTAACCTCAACTGTATTCTTGATAACCTCTTCTACAGCAGGCTCTTCAACTAACTTTGTAATAAAATTATCGTCAGCTTCTTCAAAAATAGCCTTAACCTTAGCTGGGCTACCACCAAAAATACCAAACTTTTTCTTTTCGGCTTTTTTAATAATCTCAAACTCTACGCCGTTTGCATTATCTAAACCTAGCTGACGCAAAGCATCTTCTTTTGCAAGCTCTTCAGTATCGCCAATACCAATTGCTTCTCTTAACATTAAATTTTCACCTCAAACTTATTTTTTCTTCTTTTTTGTGTTATTCTTTGAACCACTTATATTATCATCAATTCTCTTACGAGGATTATAAGAATATACAACATTCTTTTCTTGCTCTCTTAGCAAAGCAACTCTCTGTGCCTCTTGCTTTGCTGTCATATGCTTTGCACTGTAAAATTTCTGCAAAACTATGGTTTGAACAAAGCCTGTAAGTGTTGAAATAACCCAGTAAAAACCTACAGCAGCAGGTACAGTATAAGCTATATATGCACTGAAAAGTGGCATTGTTAAGAACATAATAAGCATACAGCCTTGCTGTTGCTTTAATGTACCCTGAATAAGCATTGTAACAATCTGTGAAACAAATGATGTAACAAAACAAAGTATAGGTATAATAATCAACACAGAAAAACCATCATCAGGTCTGCCAAGAAGATTTAAACCTAAGAAATCAAAGCTTCCTGCATAGTTAGAGATACTTACAATATCAGAAGTATTAAAATATTCAGCTAGGAACAACTTTCCGTTTTCCTGTGTAGCAATATTTACTATTTCAAGCTGTCCGTATACTGTTGTAAACTGATTACCTATACCTGGCAATACAGTAAGCTGATTAAGAGCATTTGTTACAGTTGCATTATCCATATGCAATGTATTTGTAAGTGGACTTACAACTGCATAATATACACCCATAAGGATTACAAGAGGAAGAAACATAGACGCACATCCCATAGAAGGCATACCACCCTCTTTTTCGTACATCTTTTGAATTTCCTCATTCATTTTCTTCTGGTCATTGGCATATCTCTGTCTTATATCTTGCTGCTTTTGTACTAATCTGGAATTAGCAGCCATTGACTTTTGTTGCTTAACTGATAAAGGAAACATTAATAGCTTTACAACAATAGTAAACAATATAATAGCTATACCATAATTGTTGAAGATGCTATAGAAAAACCAAAGCACATAGCCAAACAAGCTGCCTATTGTACTAAATATATCCATACTTTTGGCTTCCTCTCTATAATATTTAATTATTTATCTTAATTTATCTCTTTTCTCAGGAACAGGATCATACCCTCCACTAGAAAAGGGATTACACCTTAATATTCTCCATAAAGTCATAAAACCGCCTTTAATTGCTCCAAATCTTTCTATTGCCTCAAGACCGTACTGAGAACATGTAGGAGTAAATTTACAGCTTGGCGGTGTATTAGGTGAGATATTTTTTCTGTAAAATTTAATTAGCCAAATTAGCGGGCGTTTCATTTTAGTACACCCGCTTTTTTTAGCTGATTTTCCATACAACGCAAAACATCAGTGCTTTTTAAATATGGAGTTCTTCCTCTGGCTACAAATATTATGTCATACCCATCCTTTAGCTGTGGGTATAGCTCTCTGTATGCAGCCATAATAATACGTCTTGCTCTGTTGCGTTGCACTGCTTTGCCTATTTTTTTACTGGTAGTAATACCTACCCTTGTTTTATCATATCTTTGTTTTAGGACATAAACAACAAGAACAGGATTAACATATGATTTACCTTTAGTATAAATTCTGCGAAAATCTCTGTTTTCTTTTATAGTAATTATATTCATAAAAATAATCCAATCTCGTAAAAAATACAAAGCATACAATTGTTTTTCTACATAAAAACAAAGACCACCGTTAAGTGGTCTTAATTTTTAGTAAGACAACCTTTTTCTACCCTTAGCTCTTCTGCGAGCAAGTACTTTTCGTCCGTTCTTGTCAGACATTCTCTTTCTGAAACCATGCTCCTTTTTTCTGTGAAGCTTCTTAGGCTGATATGTTCTAAGCATTCGAAAATCCTCCTTTCGGATATTAACCTTGCAATTTAGCATTATAACGTAATTTTTCAAATCCGTCAATAATATTTTCTTAATTTTTTGTATAAATTAAGTACAATCTATATATAGTACCTATTCATTTTTAACACACACTATAATGTACATAAAATAATACAACAAAATCATTATAAACTTCAAAAATTTTAAAGTTATTTTGTAGACTAAGATTTTTGAAAATTAATAAAAAATGTTTGAAATAAAACGCAAAATGTGCTAAAATAAAACACGTATGTAGAATAATGAAAATTAAGTAAAGAGGTGGATTATTTGGATACATTTAACGAGGCCTGGGATGTTATTTGTGACTACCTTAAAAACAAAAAAGATAACGGAAAAAAAGCAATATCAGATGTAGCATACAATGCCTGGATTAAAAAAATCAAACCAATCGGAATTGATTTTGACAGTGCAAGCATTATACTTACAGTTCCTAATAAATTAAATAAAACAGTTATTGAAAACAGCTACATAGGAATTTTAAATTTAGCTGCAGAAGAGGTTTTTGGCACACCCTTTAATTTCCTTATTGAAATTGCCAGTGATGAAATTGAAGAGCCGGTAAAGCCTGTAATACAACAACAACCCCAGGGAGATCATTACGGAGACGAATATACCTTTGAAACCTTCGTTGTAGGTAAATCTAACGAGCTTGCATATAAAGCATCCTTGGCTGTAGCAAAGGATCCTGCAGGACTTGAGGTTCAAAACCCATTATTTATCTATGGTAACTCAGGATTGGGAAAAACTCACCTTCTGTACGCTATCAAAAATGTAATAGCACAGAATGATTCAAGCAAAAAGATCATTTACGTTAAGGGTGAGGACTTTACAAACGAGCTTATTGAATCACTTAGTAAAAAGACAGCAGATAAATTCCGTGACAAATACCGTACTGTAGATGTTCTTCTCATAGACGATATTCAGTTTATCGCAGGTAAAGAGGCTACTCAGGAGGAATTCTTCCATACCTTCAATACATTGTACGAAGCAAGAAAGCAGATTGTATTTACATCTGACGTACCTCCAAGAGAGATGAAAACACTTGAGGACAGATTAAAGTCACGTTTTGAGTGGGGATTGCTTGCTGATATTCAGCCACCAGATATTGAAACAAGAATTACAATTATCAATAAAAAGGCTGAACAGCTAAAAATTGAGGTTCCTTACAATATAAGTGAGCTTATTGCAACAAAGATCAAAACTAATATTCGTAAGCTTGAGGGTGCTGTAAAGAAGCTACACGCAAAAAATATGCTTAGCAATGAAAAGATCAGTATAAAAATGGCACACGAGGTTATTGCTGAGCTTCAAAGCGAAGATGTAAGTGTAGAAATTACAGTTGATTCTATAATAGAAGAGGTAGGAAGAACATTTAATGTAACTCCTGAAGAAATAAAATCCTCAAACAGACGAGCAAACCTTTCTAAAGCAAGACAAATTGCTATATACTTAGTAAAGGATATTACAAATATGTCTATGGAGCAAATTGGTGCTGAATTTAATGGTAGACATCATTCAACAATAGTATACACCTGCCAGCAGGTAGAAAAAAATATGGAAACTGATCCTAAGGTTAAGGAAATAATAAAGGATATAAGAAAAAATCTTCAGACAAATCTTTAATTAAGCCCTTAATAAAAAATAACTGTGCAAGAAGAGTTTTCCACAGTTTTATTAACAAGTTATCATTAGTTTTCCACAAAAGTGTTGATTTGTTGAATTATGTTAAAACTTCTTTTTTCTTGTCAACAGTAAACAAACAAATTAAAAAGAAAAACTTTTGGCTTAAGATCGAGGAAAATGGGACAAACTAACAAATTAACAGCCCCTACTATTACTACTAAAATCAATTAATTTAATTTATATGTATAAAGGACAGATCGAAATTGAAATTCTCTTGCAACCAAAAAGACTTTTCATCAGCAGTAACTAATGTTCAACGTGCAGTTTCAGCTAAAAGTAATCTACCTGCATTAGAAGGAATATTAATAAGAGCTGAAGAGGGAAGAATAACCCTGTGTGGCTACGATCTCGAGATCGGTATAACAACGTTCATAGAATGTAATGTACAGGAACAGGGTGAAATAGTAGTAAGTGCAAAGCTACTTGGTGAAATAGTAAGAAGATTGCCTGAAAATACTGTTAACATAGAAACTGACGAAAAAATGATTGTTTATATAAACAGTGGTCAGGCTGAATACAATATTGTTGGTATATCATCTGAGGAATATCCTGAGCTACCTAAGGTAGAAGAGATGGAAAACGTTTGTATAAAAAGCAGTGTTTTAAGGACAATGATCAAGCAAACTATTTTTGCTATATCAGATGACCCTACAAAACCAATCTATACAGGCTCTTTGTTTGATATAGACAATAATCAGCTAAAAATAGTTTCTATTGATGGCTTTAGAATGGCTATAAGACAGGAAACAATAAGCTGTGATAAAAACAGTAAATTTGTAGTTCCTGGAAAAACATTAGGCGAAATACTAAAGCTTATTACAGACGAAGAAAAAAACATAGAAATAATCATCGGTAAACGTCATGCTATTTTTAAGATTGAAAATTATTCGATTATCTCAAGATTGATCGAGGGTAATTTTATTGACTATAAAACAACAGTTCCTCCTGAGAATAAAACAGAAATATTAATTAACACAAGAAGCTTTATAGCTGCAGTAGAAAGAATGTCTTTGCTTACATCTGAAAAAATTAAAAGCCCTATAAGATGTGTTGTTGAGGATACACAGATAAAATTATTCTGTTCAACAGCAATTGGTAAAGCAAACGATGCTATTCCTGCTGATATCAACGGTGAAAATGTAGAGATCGGTTTAAATTGCCGTTATCTACTTGATGCATTAAAAAATACAGAAACAGATAAAGTAAAAATACAGCTAAATGGTTCACTTACACCTATGAAAATTATTCCAACCGAGGGTGATTCGTTCCTATTTTTAGTTGTACCAATGAGGTTTAAGCAATGAAAGAAACAAAAAGAGTATTTATAGACACAGAATTTATTAAACTAGATAACCTACTAAAGCTAGCCGGTGTTGCACAAACAGGTGGTCAGGCTAAGGTTTTAATTCAGAATGGTGAGGTTCTTGTAAATGACTATCCTTGCGATATGAGAAACAAGAAGATCAGAAACGGCGATAAGGTAGAAACACCTGACAGAATTATTGAGGTGTATTATAAGTGATTATTACAGGGCTGAAATTTGAAAATTTCAGAAATCTTGAAAATAATCATATATCCTTCGGCGATAAAATGAACGTCATAGTAGGCGATAATGGTCAGGGAAAAACTAACCTGCTCGAATGTATATGGATGTTTAATGGAGTTAGATCCTTTAGAGGTGCTAAGGATAGAGATCTTGTTAGATTTGAAAAAAAATCTGCTAAAATTGAAATAGAATTTTTTAGTGAGGAACGAGATCAAACTGCAAGAATAGAATTTGTAGATAATAAGCGTGAGGCATATATAAACGAAATTAAAAAGCCTGCACCGTCGCACCTTTTAGGAAAAATTACTTCAATTGTTTTTTCACCAGAGCATTTATCATTGGTGAAGGACGGTCCAAATGTAAGAAGAAAATTTATAGATAGTGCAATTTGTCAGGTAAAGCCTAAGTATTCTGTTTATCTTGCTAAATATAACAGAATTTTAAACCAGAGAAATGCACTGCTAAAAGATATTTCAAATTACTCTGAGCTTGAGGATACTTTGGAGATTTGGGACAGAGAGCTGGCTGTAAATGGTAGTATTGTTATAAGTGAACGCTTAAAATATATTTCAAGGCTTTCTGAAATTGCAGGTGAATATCACAGTGGAATTTCAGAGAATAGAGAAAAGCTGGAAATAATATATAAAAACAGGTATTCTCCACAAACATCAACTACTGAAATTGCAGGAGACTTCTTTGATCTTCTTTCAAAGCATAGAAAAGATGACCTTATGCTAAGGTACACAACAAAGGGTCCTCATAGAGATGATATTGAAATAAATATCAATAACAGAAGTGCAAGACAATATGCTTCTCAAGGACAGCAGAGATCTGCTGTTTTGTCGCTAAAGCTTGCCGAGGCTTCTCTTGTAGATATACTTACAGGTGAAAATGCGATAATTCTTCTTGATGATGTTTTAAGTGAGCTAGACAGAGAGCGACAAACATTTTTGCTAAATAAAATACAGGATAGACAGGTTTTTATTACCTGCTGTGATTATTCTACCGAGTCTTTGTTAAAATCGGGTAAAATTTTTCTTGTTGATAATGGCAATGTAAAGGAAAAATAATGAAAGAATGTGGTATTCTTGTACTTACATTTGGGAAACAATATAATTGTAAACGATAAGGATATTATTGGGATTTTTGATATGGACAATACAACTGTTTCAAAGCATACACGCAAATATCTTGCTGAGCGTACAAAAAACAAAGAGGTTGTAAATGTTTCGTTTGAATTACCTAAATCATTTATTGTGTGCAATAATAATAAAAAAAATAATGTTGTTTATGTAAGCCAGCTGGCTTCTAAAACACTTGCAAAAAGACAGAATTTTCTCAAAAATCTTTAAATTATATCTAATAAATAAATTAAGATATAATTTGATAATCACTTATTTTATAAGGAGCTTGAGCATAAATGAAAAAAACAAAATGCCCATATTGTGGTAAAAAATTAGGATATTTCAGTGCGTTTTCAGAGAAAAAAAGAGGTGAACACACCTGTAGAAACTGTGGCAGACATTCAAATATATTTTTCTCAAAGGCTTATAAGTTCTTAATTGTTTTTACTATTCTTATTGCTGGTTTATTGGTTGCAATATCTATAAGCCCGTCCTATATAGGCAATTTATGGTGTGCACTTTTGGTGGTTGTTCCATTTTTACTGCTATATCTGGTTACACCGTTTTTCTTAAAGCTGGTTCCTTTAAAAAATAATAATACATTTGATTTTGAAAAATTTGAAACATCAACAATGGATAAAATTGACGATGTTTCATCTCATACAAAGGTTATGTCACAAATTAATTCTATGAGTGATGATGAATTTATGGATATATCTGACATTGATCTTTGATGTTAAAGGAGTATAAAATTTGAAGTTGTTAAAATTACCTGTGTGTCCACATTGTAATGCTGTTTACAGATACAACGAGGTAAAAAATATGACACGCTACAGGAATATTGAGTGTAGAAATTGTAAAAAAATTTTTACTGTATATAAAACCAAAAACAAGGCTATATTCTTAACAGTGGATATTATTTTATTAATAGCATTAAACCTGCTGTTATTTCATTTTTGCAATTTTAATTTTATTGGATTGTTGGTTTTTACGCTGATATTTTTCGGATTATCCTTATTGATTTTACCTTTTACCGTAAGATTTAAAAAATATAAAGCAGTAATTGAACATAACAAAGCTGATGATAAAAAACAGAAAAAATAGTGAGATAGAAAATTGAAAACGGAGGGGTTTTAATTGGATAATCTTGATATTACAAAAGTAGAAAATGAATATGGAGCCAACGAAATTCAGGTTCTTGAGGGACTTGAGGCTGTAAGAAAAAGACCAGGTATGTACATAGGCTCTACAGGTCCTGCTGGATTGCACCATTTAGTGTATGAAATTGTAGATAACTCAATAGACGAGGCTTTGGCTGGACATTGTACAAAAATAGATGTTGAAATTTTGCCTGATAATATAATCAGAGTAAGAGATAACGGTAGAGGTATACCTGTTGGCATTAATGAAAAAATGGGATTACCTGCTGTTACAGTTGTATTTACAGTGCTTCACGCAGGTGGTAAATTTGGTGGCGGTGGCTACAAGGTTTCGGGTGGATTGCACGGTGTTGGTGCGTCTGTTGTAAATGCTCTTTCTGAATGGCTTGAGGTAACTATTTGCGACGGTGAAAAGGTATACAAGCAGAGATACGAGCGTGGCGATATTATTACTCCACTTGAGGTTATAGGTGAAAGCACAAACAAGGGTACTGAGGTACTGTTTAAGGCTGACAGAGAAATCTTCAAGGAAACAACAGAATATGAATTTGAAATTCTTGAAAGACGTTTAAGAGAGCAGGCATTTCTTAATGCAGGCGTAAATATAGAGATTAAAGACCTTAGAGATGAGGATAATGTTGTAAGTGAAAACTTTAAGTACGACGGTGGTATAATTAGCTTTGTAGAATATATCCACAAAAAGCGTGAGCTTGATGTTATTCACCCAGAGGTTATTTATTTTAATACCTCTGCACCAGATGATTCTTCATCGGTAGAGGTTGCAATGCAGTATAACGAAAGCTACAACGAGGTTATTCTGTCATTTGCAAATAATATCCACACGGTAGACGGTGGTACAGCCGAGGACGGCTTTAAGCGTGGCTTAACCAGAGTAATGAACGAGTATGCAAGAAAGTTCAATATTCTGAAGGAAAGCGACAAAAATCTTACAGGTGAAGACCTTAGAGAGGGCCTAACTGTTGTTATAAGTGTAAAGCTTAAAGAGGCTCAGTTTGAAGGACAAACCAAAACTAAGCTTGGTAATACCGAGATTAGAACAATGGTTGAAAAGCTAATGAATGAAAAGCTGATGATTTTCTTAGAGGAAAATCCTGCTTCTGCTAAGATGATTTTTGAAAAGGCTTTAGCTGCATCACGAGCAAGAGAGGCTGCAAGAAAGGCTAAGGAGCTTGTAAGAAGAAAATCAGCAATGGAAAATGCCTCTTTACCTGGTAAGCTTGCCGATTGTCAGTCAAGAGACTCAAGCGAAACAGAAATATTTATCGTAGAGGGTGACTCTGCGGGTGGTTCTGCAAAGGGTGGACGTGACAGAAGAATACAGGCTATTCTACCTTTGTGGGGTAAAATGCTTAATGTAGAAAAGGCAAGACTTGACAGAGTATATGGTAATGACAAGCTTATGCCGGTTATAACAGCACTTGGTGCAGGTATTGGCGAGGATTTTGATATAGAAAAGCTAAGATATGGTAAAGTAATAATTATGGCCGATGCCGATGTAGACGGTTCTCATATTCGTACATTGCTACTTACCTTCTTCTTCAGATTTATGCGACCATTGGTAGAGCAAGGACATATTTATATTGCTCAGCCACCTCTTTACAGAATTACAAAGAATAAAGAGCATAGATATGCATATTCTGACCAAGAAAGAGATGAAATTTTAAGAGAGATTGATGGTAAAACTGAAATTCAGCGATATAAAGGTCTTGGTGAAATGGACTCTGAACAGCTATGGGAAACAACTATGAACCCTGAAACAAGAGTTATGCTAAGGGTAGAGCTTGCTGACGCTGAGGCAGCAGACGAGATTTTCACTATTCTTATGGGTGATAAGGTAGAGCCAAGACGTGAATTTATAGAGAAAAACGCAAGATATGTACAAAATCTGGATATTTAACGGGTGAGTTGTTTTGAAAAATAATAATGACAACATAAGTAAGATATTAGACGAGGTACATAATTCTGAGGAAATTTCAAAGTGCCTTAGCAAAGAAGAGCTTATTTATGAGAATGAGTACTCAATAAATAAAGAAGAGGCATTTGAGGGTCTTAAAAACTCTGGTATGATAAAAACAGTAGGTGCCAGAACAATTATTTATACTCTTATTTTATTAATTGCTATAGGTTGCTTTATTATTGCCTATGTTTTTAAGGATAATTTTACAGATTTGTTTTTAGCTGTGGTTTCGTTTGTAGTTTTAATTATTATATGGCTTATACCACATTTTTCACTTAATAAGCTTGCAAAGCTTAATGCAAACGGAAATATAATTAAATTTTCAGTTTACAGCAATAGCCTACAGATACGCTGTAATGAAAATAGCTGGTATATAAAGCTTAATAATTCAAACAGAATGAAGCTATGCAAAAATGTAATAATTATAAAAAGAGTTAAAGACGACCAGCTTTTTGTTATACCTTTGCGTGCTATTGAAGAAAGCAAAAGAGATGAGGTTATAAGCCGATTAAAGAAAGGTACACTTAGCTATTAAACGGTGAAATGTTATGAAGAGTAAAACTTATATTACAGCAAGATATGGCGAAACTGATATGATGGGTGTTGTACATCATTCTGTGTATGCATTATATTATGAGCAAGCCAGAGTTGATTTTATAAAGCAATTTGGGGTTAGTTATCTTGAGCTTGAACAAAACGGGCTTATGCTTCCACTTATTAATCTTGGTTGTAGCTATAAATTGCCTGTTCGTTTTACAGATGAAATTGTTGTAGAAACTACAGTTGCAGAAATTAAGCCTGCAAAAATAAAGTTTGCTTATAATCTTTACAACAGTGATAATCAGCTTGTTAATTGTGGCTTTACTGAGCATGGCTTTGTGAATAGTACAACCTTTAAGCCAATTAACGCAAAGAAGAAATTTCCTGATATATATAACAAACTTGAAGAAAGTATTGAATAAAAGATTTAATTTATTATAAAGAGGGTGTAATCCTGTGGATAATATAGAAAACAACAGCAACAGAATAATTGGTGTTGATTTAAGAAAAGAAATGCAAAAGTCTTTTCTTGATTACTCAATGTCTGTTATTATTTCAAGAGCATTGCCAGATGTTCGTGATGGTTTAAAGCCTGTACATAGAAGAATACTCTATACTATGCACGAAAAAAATCTAGGACCAGAAAAACCATACAGAAAATGTGCCGATACCGTTGGTGCTGTGCTTGGTAGCTACCACCCACACGGTGACGCTTCTGTTTATGATGCACTTGTAAGACTTGCACAGGATTTTTCAATGAGATATACTCTTGTAGATGGTCACGGTAACTTTGGTTCGGTAGATGGTGACCCACCTGCTGCGTATAGATATACAGAGTCTAAAATGAGCAAAATATCTGTTGAAATGCTTACAGATATTGATAAAGAAACAGTAGATTTTATGCCTAACTTTGACGACAGACTAAAAGAGCCTGTTGTGTTGCCTTCACGTTTTCCAAATCTGCTTGTAAACGGTTCAAGTGGTATTGCTGTAGGTATGGCTACTAATATTCCTCCACATAACCTTGGCGAGGTTGTTGACGCTATGTGTCATCTTATTGATAACCCAGACGCCGACCTGCCAGAGCTTATGGAGTATATACAAGGCCCTGACTTTCCTACAAGTGGCTTGATAATGGGTAGAGCAGGCATAAGAGCAGCCTATGGTACAGGTAGAGGTAAGGTTATTGTTCGTGCTAAGGCTGAAATTGTAGAGGCTAAAAATGGTAGATATAAAATTATTGTTACCGAATTACCTTATCAGGTTAATAAAGCAAGACTAGTTGAAAGCATTGCAGAGCTTGCAAAGGATAAGAAAATAGAGGGTATTACCAATATTGAAGACCATTCAGACAGAAATGGTATGCATATTGAAATTGATATAAGAAGAGATGTTTCACCAGAGATTGTACTTAATAAGCTATATACATTCTCACAAATGCAGGTTACATTTGGTGTAATTATGCTTGCTATTGTAAACGGTGAGCCTAAGATTCTTACATTAAAGCAGATTTTACAGCATTATATAGATTTTCAGGTTGATGTAATTCGCAGAAGAACTATATTTGATTTGAAAAAGGCTGAAGAAAGAGCTCATATCTTAGAGGGCTTAAAGATTGCACTTGATTTTATTGATGAGGTTATTGCAATTATAAGAAGCTCTAAGGATCAAGCTACTGCAAGACAGAGATTAACCGAAAAATTCGGCTTAGATGATGACCAGACACAGGCTATTGTTCAAATGCGTCTTGGACAGCTTACAAATCTTGAAAGAAACAAGATTGAAAATGAGCTACAGCAGTTAGTTGAAAAAATTAAGGATTTTAAGGATATCATTGCAAGCTATCAGCGTCAGCTTGATATCGTTAAAACAGAGGCTTTAGAAATTAGAAGAAAGTTTGCTGACCCACGTAGAACAGAAATTTTATCTGTAAGTGGTGAGGTAGATATAGAAGACCTTATCCCACAGGAGGAATGTGTGCTTACTATGACAAGCTTTGGCTATGTAAAGAGATTGTCAGTAGACACATATCGTACTCAAAAGCGTGGTGGTAAGGGTGTATCTGGTATGAGCAAGCGTGACGAAGATGTAGCATCTGATATGTTTATTGTAAATAGTCACGATTATGTTCTGTTCTTTACAAACTTCGGCAGAGTTTACAGACTTAAATGCTATGAAATTCCAGAGGGTAGCAGAACCTCTAAGGGTATGAATATTGCTAATCTGTTGCCAATAAGCTCTGACGAAAAGGTTACCTCTGTTATAAGAGTACCTGAATTTGATGATGAAAAATACCTTATTATGGTTACTAAGCAGGGCTTGGTTAAGAGAATTAAGCTTAACGCTTATAATACAAACCGTAAGGGTGGCGTTGTTGCTCTTGAGCTTAACGAGGGTGACGAGCTTGCTTGGGTAAAGATGACAGACGGTGATAGTCAGGTTATTATTGCTACAAGGCTTGGTAAGGCTATTAGATTCAGCGAAGAAAAGGTTAGACCAATGGGTAGAGGTGCAAGAGGTGTAAAGGCACTTACACTGGCTGAAAATGATAGTGTTATCGGTATGGCTGTTGTAGATGATGACAGTATGCTACTTACTGTTTCAGAAACTGGCTATGGTAGACTTTCAAGTGTTGAGGATTATCGTGTTACAAGCCGTGGTGGTAAGGGTATTATAAACTATCACACTGAAAAATACGGTAATGTTGCTGCAATAAGTACTGTAAATGTTGATGAAGATGACATTGTTATTATTTCTTCAGACGGTGTTATTATCAGAATAGAGGCAAGCTCTGTAAGAGTTTGTGCAAGACCTAGTAAGGGTGTAACAGTTATGAAGGTAAATGGTGACAATAAGGTAGTTACCATTGCAGTAGCACCACACGAGGAAGAAAATACTGATGAGCAACAGACAGTAGAAACCACTGCAACCGAGTTAGTTGAAGAGGCTACAGCAGAAACCAGCAATAACGAAGAATAAATTTATAAATAATCATAATATGGGCGGCCACTGGTCGCCCGTAGCTTTATAATATAGATTTCAAATTTAGGTTTGTAGAGTTTAATCTCAAACCAAACAGAACAAACTGGCTACCAAAAATAATCCTACTTAAAACGCAATGTGGTTTGATTAGGTATGGGGGAGTCCATAAGGGGGCTTGACCCCCTTTGGTCGTTCAGTGAGGGGTTTGGGGAGAGTGATCGAAACCTCTCCCAACAATCTTTGCTTACTTTCTTTTGTAAGAAAGTAAGAGCCTGTGCGGCTTGAGCATATAAAAAATAAAAACTTTATTATAAATTAATGGGTTTGTAAGGGTTGATATCTTTAGCTTTATAATAAAAATAAGTAAGAGAACGACACATTATATGTGTCCCTTAAATTTAAAACCTAAATTTATAAAAAGTATTTTTAAGTAATATAAGTGTGAATGTAAAAACTTGTAATAAATATAACTACTATCTTTTAATTAAAATGTTATAATATTAAATCTTACTTGATTTTAGGTGAATTACTATGAGTACAAATACAATAGCTGCTATATCAACTGCAAATGGCCCTGGTGGTATAGGTGTTATAAGAATATCTGGCGAAGATGCCTTTAATATTGGCGATAAGGTTTTTAAAAATATAAACGGTAAAAAAATTTCCGAAATGAGTGGCTACACAGCAGCTTACGGTAATGTATATGACAATGATGAAAAAATTGATGAAGCAGTAGCCACTGTTTTTAAGGCACCACATAGCTATACAGGTGAAAATGTTCTTGAAATTTCTTGCCATGGTGGTATGTATGTTACAAAGCAGGTGTTGCGTGCTGTTATAAATGCAGGAGCAACGCCTGCACAGGCTGGTGAGTTTACTCAGCGAGCCTTTTTAAATGGAAAAATGGATCTATCAGAGGCAGAGGCTGTAATGGATATAATCTCTGCAAAGGGTAAAACCGAGGCTCGTGCTGCATTAGCTTGCCGAGAAGGTAAAATAAGCAAGGAAATTTTCAAAATTAACGATATACTTGTTACCTCGGCAGCTCATCTTTCTGCTTGGGCAGACTACCCCGAGGAGGACATACCTCAGGTAGATAACGACAACTTGAAAAAGAATTTAACAAATGCAAAGCAACTTGTGGAAAACTTGCTGAGAAATTATGATGCAGGTATGGTGCTGAAAAAGGGTGTAGATACAATTATTGTTGGTAAGCCTAATGTAGGTAAGTCTACACTTATGAATCAGCTTACAGGCTATGAAAAATCAATAGTTACTAATATTCCAGGTACAACCCGAGATATTATAGAAGAAACTGTAGTGCTTGGCGATGTTACATTAAATCTTTCAGATACAGCAGGCTTGCGTGATACTGACAATATAGTTGAACAAATTGGTGTGGAAAAGGCACGACAAAAGATAGAAACAAGTGGTTTGATCCTTGCTGTATTCGATGCCACCCAAGAGCTTAACGACGAAGATGTTAACTTGTTGAAAACTATCAGCGATCTACCAAGTGTAGCAATTATAAATAAAACTGATAAGGAATCTGTTTTAGATGTGGATTTTATAAAATCTCAGGTTAAGAATATTGTGTTTATATCTGCAAAGAATGGTGATGGTATCAACGAGCTTGTAAAGGCTGTTGAGAAAATAACAGGTACAGCAGATTTTGATCCATCTGTTGCTACCCTAGCTACTGAAAGACAGCGTGATTGTGCTGTTAGAGCGTTAGATGCAATTAACGAGGCTATATATTCACTTGATATTGGTCTTACACTAGACGCTACAACAGTATCATTAGAGGATGCAATCCAAAGTATATTAGAAATTACAGGAGAGCGAGCAAGCGAGGTTATAGTTCATAATGTATTTTCTAAATTCTGTGTTGGTAAATAATTATGAGAAATGAAATATATAAAATGATTGGTACTACTGTAACTGTTAAGGTTGATAGACCATTGGGTACATATCACCCAAAGCATAACGATATTTTTTACACAATTAACTATGGATATGTTGAAAACTTGATCGCTCCAGACGGAGAGGAACAGGACGCATATATTATAGGGGTAGATAAGCCTGTTGATTATTTTACAGGTAAGGCTATTGCAGTTATCCATAGATTAAACGATGTTGAGGATAAGCTAGTGGTAGCACCTGAAAATACAGAGCTTACACCAGAGCAAATACTTGAACAGGTTAATTTTCAAGAGAAATATTTTGAAGTTGAAATTATAACTACTAATAAGAGTAAGGAGAGATAATGATGAGCTATTTAGCCGGTAGGTTTGATGTTGCAGTAATTGGTGCCGGTCATGCTGGAATTGAGGCTGCCTTAGCTTCAGCAAGACTTGGCTGTAATACTGTAGCCTTTACAATTAATATGGACGCAGTTGGAAACTGTCCTTGTAATCCGTCTATTGGTGGTACTGCTAAAGGTCATCTTGTCAGAGAGATTGATGCAATAGGTGGAGAGATGGGAAAAACAGCAGACGAAAGCCTACTGCAAATGCGTATGCTTAACCGTGGCAAGGGTCCTGCTGTACACTCATTAAGAGCACAGATAGACAGAAGAAAATACAGTGACATAATGAAGCACAAGCTAGAGCTACAAGAAAATCTTGAGGTTCATCAGGCTGAAATTGTAAGCATAGAGCAAAAAGATGATATTTGGGTGCTAGAAACAAGATTAAAGGCACAGTATGAATGTAAGGCTGTAGTTATAGCCACAGGTACATTCCTTGGTGGTAGAATATATGTTGGTGATGTTTCCTACGAAAGTGGTCCAGACGGAATTTTCCCTGCTTCTTTTTTAGGTCAGTCATTAAAGGATTTAGGATTATCATTAAGACGCTTTAAAACAGGTACACCAGCACGAGTGCTAAGAAGAAGCATTGATTTTACAGAGCTTGAGGAACAGCCAGGAGATGAGCCTGTTGTACCATTTTCTTATGATACATTAGAGCCTCTTGAGAATAAAATCAAATGCCATATAAGCTGGACAAACGACAAAACAAAGAAGATTATTCTTGATAATATTCACCGTTCACCTTTATATGGTGGACTTATTGAGGGTGTTGGTCCTAGATATTGTCCTAGTATTGAGGATAAAATAGTTAGATTTGCAGACAAGCCAAGACATCAGCTATTTATTGAGCCTTGTGGTATGGATACAGAGGAGATGTATTTACAGGGTATGTCATCATCATTGCCAGAGGATGTGCAGATTGATTTCTACCATTCAATAAAGGGCTTAGAAAATGCTATTGTAATGCGTCCTGCATATGCTATCGAGTATGATTGTGTAGACCCTACTATGATGAACAGCACACTGGAGTTTAATAATTTCCCTAATCTTTATGGTGCAGGTCAGTTTAATGGTAGCTCAGGCTATGAGGAGGCTGCTGCACAGGGATTAGTTGCAGGTATAAATGCTGCTTTAAAGATACAGGGTAAAGAGCCATTTATTCTAGATAGAGCATCATCCTACATAGGTACACTTATAGATGACTTAATAACAAAGGGTGCAGATGACCCATACAGAATGATGACATCTCGTTCAGAATATCGCTTAATATTAAGACAGGATAACGCAGATGAGCGTTTAACTCCACTAGGAAGAGAGATTGGTCTTATAGGTGACGACAGATGGAACAGATTTACTCTAAAGCAGGAGCAGAAGAAGGAAGAAATTAAAAGACTTAAAAGCACAGTAATTTCTCCATCTGAAAAGGTAAACGAGATACTTGTTTCACGTGAAACATCGCCTATAACAACAGGTGTAAGATTAATTGATTTAATGAAACGCCCACAGATTAATTACGAGGCTTTAACAGAGGTAGACACAACAAGACCTCAGCTAGATGCAAATGTTCTGGAACAGGTTGAGATTGATGTAAAATACGAGGGATATATAAAGCGTCAGCTTGAGCAGATTGAAAAAATGAGAAAGCTAGAGGAGAAAAAGTTACCTAAGATAGATTTTTCAGAGATAACAGGCTTACGACTAGAGGCTATTGAAAAGCTGAACAAGGTAAAGCCACAGAATATAGGTCAGGCAAGCAGAATAAGTGGTGTTAGCCCTGCTGATATTTCTGTACTTCTTATATGGCTTGCACAGAACTCACATAAAGGTAATAAGGGATAATAGATTATGGAGAATTTTAATGAAGCGTTAATCAATGGAATGAAAAAGTTTAACATTGAGCTTACAGACGAACAGATTAATAAGTTTTATATTTATTGTAATATGCTTATTGAGTGGAATAGCAAGATGAACCTTACAGCTATAAAGGAACCAACAGAAATTGCTGTAAAGCATTTTGTAGACAGTTGCTCTGTTTTGAATTATGTTAAAATAAAGAAAAATGCTAAGGTAATAGACATAGGCACAGGTGCAGGCTTTCCTGGTATTCCTTTAAAGATTTTAAGAGATGATTTAGATATAACACTGCTGGATAGCCTTAATAAGCGACTTGTTTTTCTGAATGAGGTAGCAAAGGAATTAAATCTAGAGCTTAACACTATTCATTCAAGAGCAGAGGATTTAGGCAGACAGGAAAATCATAGAGAACAGTACGATATAGCGATATCTCGTGCAGTTGCACCACTTAATGTACTTAGCGAATATTCTATTCCTTTTGTACGCAAGGGTGGAAGGTTTATTTCTATGAAAGGCCCTAATGTGCAGTCAGAAATTGATGAGGCTAAAAAGGCTATAAGAATACTTGGTGGAAAATATAATAATGTGGTGCAATTTAGTATAGGTGACAATAGCAGAAGCATTGTAATTGTAGATAAGCTAAATCAAACACCATACACATACCCAAGACACGGCTCAAAGATTTCTAAAAAGCCATTATAATTGTGAATAATTAATAACAACGCCCCTCTAAGTGATTTTAGAGGGGCATTGTTATTAATAGAACTTATATTGATAATAGATAACTTGTCGGCATAATTTACTCAGAACTTCGTAATTATACTTATTCGGAGCAAATTATGCTCGATAATTTATTCTAAAGTTTAGTATAAAATAAACAAAAAGAGAGATTGTACTAATAGATGTAATACAATTAATACAAACTTTATCAAAACCTATTGACTTTGGTGTGTTTACGAAATATAATCGTGTTGTTAAGTTTTGAAACACAAAACATATTTAGGAGGTTAATTTTATGTTTAGGAGATTAGGGAAAAAAGTTTTAACAGTTATTATGGCTACTATGCTTGTAGCAAGTATGAGTGCTGTAAGCACATTTGCAGTAGAGACAAATACAAAAGAAAGCAAAGTAGTAGCTAAAGCTCAGGCTAATACATACACAGACAAAGAGTCTGGTGTTAAGCTAGAAAGTGATAGCTTAACATTGAATAAGGATACTACATTTATTTTCAATGCTTACGATAAGTTTATCCCAAAAACAGATTTGTACGAGAAGATTCTTGATATCGAAGTATATTCAAATGCAGACGATTTCGAAATGGCAGATTTGTCAAAAACACCTGTTACAGCATATATTCCACACAGCGAAAAGGGTTGTTATGTAGTTTTTGTAGAATATGAAACAGGCAACCTTACACAGCTTAAGTCTGAATATGTAGATGGCTATTATAAGGTAGAGATGACTGGCAGTGGTACTTATATTATTTGTGATTATCCTTTAGTAGAGGGTGAGGGCAAATTAGTACAGCAGACTCTTGTTGATGAAAAAACAGGCGTAAGCGTATCTGGTATGATTCCAACAGACAGTAAGCTGGTTGTACTTGATATTAAGGAAATTTATGATATGATGATAGATGATAATGGTAATATAGAGCAAACTCCTATTGCTATGGCAGAAAAGTATGATGGCTACAGTGTGCATATTGTAAGAAATCTTGAAGAGATAGAAATAGAGAATGAGCTAACATTTACTATACCATCTGATAAAAAGGGTTATGAAATAAGATGTATTGGTGATAAGCCAATGACAGATGAAGAGCTTTATGAGCTTGACAATCTCGGTATGGAGTTAATGGATCCAAAAGGTATTCCAGCTGAAGAGTTGGCTGAGAAATTGACAGTATTTATGAATAAGCAGTATCCAGCACTTGAAAGTGATTATGTTGACGGAAGCTATGTTGTAAAGAATAATTACACAGGCTATTATTTAATTGGAGAGGCAGATTCATTTGTTGTAACAGCTGATGATGTAAACAGCATAAGAGCTGAAATCAACGCTGGTGAAGGCGAGTTTGAAGAACCAACAGAGGCACCAACACAGGCACCAACACAGGCACCTACACAGGCTCCTACACAGGTAGCAACACAGGTAGCAACACAGGCACCAACACAGGCTCCTACACAGGTAGCAACACAGGCACCAACACAGGCACCAACACAGGCTCCTACACAGAAAGCAACACAGGCTTCAACACAGGCTGCTACAAATGCAACAACTTCTACAACACAGGGCAAAGGTACAGCAACAACAGGCGATAGCAGAAATATTCCTATGCTTTTAGCGTTAATGGGTACAGCAACAGCTACAATGTTTGCTTTCAGAAAGAGAATTGCAAAATAATTTAATTATTTAATCACAAGGCTTACAGCAGTATTTAATTGCTGTAAGCCTTGTTTTTTAGTATTATACAAAGGTTATCTTTTTTCGACTGCAAATAAATAATTGCAACTAAAAGAATATATTTACTTCACTCTTACTTTGACAAATAAAGAATAGCTTTAATGATAATATATATTCACAGAAATAAAGTAAAGATTGAGGTGATATATTTGATTTTTAACAGAGATAGTAATAAGCTTGCAGAAATTCCTGTTATATATATTTTCCCTAATAAGTCACAGCCAAGAAAGTTTTTTCAAGATGAGGAATTGACTTCTCTTTCTAATAGTATATACAGAAATGGAATTATACAGCCTCTTACAGTAAGAAAGATAAGCTCGGTTGAATATGAGCTTGTTGCTGGTGAACGCAGATTGCGTGCAGCAATTATGGCTGGATTTAATAAAGTACCCTGTATAATTATGAAATGCTCCGATAATCAATCAGCTATTTTTGCATTGATAGAAAATATTCAACGTGCTGACTTAAATATGTTTGAAGAAGCTCAGGCTATAAAAAAGCTGATTTTAGAATGTAGGATGACTCAGGATCAGATTGCAAGACAGCTAGGAAAAAAGCAATCAACCATAGCTAACAAGTTAAGATTATTAAAGCTAAATGAAGCTGAGCAGAAATTTATAATTGAAAATAAGCTTACAGAACGTCATGCAAGGCTTATGTTAAAGGTAGATGAAGACGAAAGATTAAAGGTGCTTGAAAAAATAGTTGAAGAGTCGATGAATGTAACTGAAAGTGAAAGATATATTGAGAATATGCATAATAAGACCATTGAAAAGCAGAGCAAGAAGCAAAATCCTAAAATTATAATAAAGGATGTAAGAATATTTATAAACACATTAACAAAAGCCTTTGATACAATGAAATTAAGTGGGGTAAACGCTATAAGTAATAAAATTGAAAGTGATGAATATATTGAATACAGCGTAAAAATCCCGAAGTCATCTGTTTACAGCAGATAATTAAATTGCGTACAACTTCCACTCATACCCATTTCCTTATCTAAATTCAAGGCAAAGCCACGCACAGTTTATTATGTGTGTGGCTTTTGTCTTTTGTGTAATGTTTCACGTGAAACATTAGAGAATTTAAAATACCAGAAATGTTTCACGTGAAACAACGAAAAATTTCTGTAAGTACTTTTAATTATGGTTAAAAAGTGCTATAATTAATGCATAGCTTTTGCATATAAGAAAGGGGAATGTAAATGGCTAAGGTTATCGCAATTGCAAACCAAAAGGGTGGAGTTGGTAAAACAACTACTGCAGTTAATCTTGCAGCAGCCTTTGGTGTTAATAATAAAAGAACTTTATTGATTGATATAGATCCACAGGGTAATTCTACAAGTGGTGTTGGTATAGATAAGAGAGATTTAGATTATACAGCCTATGACTTATTGGTGGATAATGTAAGTGTAGAAAAAATTATAAAAAAGACAGAGTTTAAATGTCTTGATTTATTGCCTGCAAGCATTAATCTTGCAGCAGCTGAGCTTGAAATAGCAAATAAGAAAAATCGTGAAGCATTGCTAAAAAATAGCATAACACCTGTAAGAGGTGATTATGATTACATAATTATAGATTGTCCACCATCTTTGGGACTTATTACAACTAATGCACTATGCTTTAGTGATACAATTTTAGTACCTATTCAGTGCGAATATTATGCACTGGAGGGATTATCACAGCTTATGAATACTGTACGCCGAGTTAAAAGACAATATAACAGTAAGCTGGAAATGGAGGGTGTACTTCTTACAATGTACGACGGTAGACTTAATCTTACTCAGCAGGTAGTAGAGGAGGTTAAAAAGTACTTCCCACGAAAGGTATTTTCTACTGTTATCCCAAGAGGTGTACGTTTATCAGAGGCTCCAAGTTTTGGTATGCCTATTATGTATTTTGATAAATCAAGTAAGGGTAGCATAGCCTATATGGCTTTAGCACAGGAAATATTAAATAATAATATTTAAACGATATACAGGTCGTATCTGAAAACTCAAAACAACTGTCTGTTTCTACTAATACGGGCAATCTCTTCGCAAAAAATACCCGAAATATTCAGTAATTTTTCTGTTTTTAGATACTCCCTAAAATATAAGTTTAAAGAAAGGAGTTGACCTTAATTGGCTGCAAAAAGTAAAAGAGGCGGATTAGGCAAGGGCTTGGACGCTATCTTTATTGATAATGAGCCTGAAGAAAGCAACAGTGCCATTACGTTGAAAATTTCAGAGATTGAACCTAATAAGTCACAGCCAAGAAAAGAATTTGATGAAAATGCGTTGGCTGAGCTTGCTGACTCAATAGCACAGCACGGTGTTTTACAGCCTTTGCTGGTAAGACCAATTGCAGACGGTGGATATCAGATAGTAGCAGGTGAGAGACGCTGGAGAGCAAGCCGTATGGCTGGCTTAACAGAGGTTCCTGTAGTAATCAGAGAGCTTACCGATAGCGAAACTATGGAGCTGGCTCTTATTGAGAATCTTCAAAGAGAGGATTTGTCGCCTGTTGAAGAAGCTATGGGTTATAAACAGCTTATGGACGAGTACGGATTTTCTCAGGATCAGGTATCCAAAACAGTTGGTAAATCACGACCTTCTGTTGCAAACGCTTTAAGATTATTAAATCTTCCTGAAGAGATTCTTTATCTTGTAAACACAGGTAAGATAAGCTCAGGACACGGCAGAACATTGCTTGCCTTTAAAAATCCTAACGATATGTTAAAATCTGCAAAGCTATGTACAGAAGAAGAAATATCTGTGCGTGAGCTAGAGCGTATGGCTAAAAAGTCAAATCTTGAATTTGAGAATAAAGACAAAGAAGAAAAGCCAGAGAAAAAAGAGAAAAGATTATCTTATTATGACGAGGTTGAGCTTTCTTTAAACGAACACCTTGGCAGAAAGGTTAATGTAACCGGCGATAATAAAAACAAGGGCGTGCTTGAAATAGAGTTTTACAGCAAAGAGGATTTATTTGAGCTGGCAAGAATACTTGGTAAAAATTCAATGTGAATTTGTTGATAATATAATACTATTTCATTTCTAACAAGTAGACATCTTTTCGGCATATTTTTCACCTTACTTCATAGCCTATACTCGCAAGGTGTCAGCCTTGCTGTGGTATGCTATTTGTCAGATAAAAAATCTGCTCGAAAATCTTATTCAGTGTTTAGAACTGAAATAGTATAAATCTAAACAGAGAGGAAAAATAAATATGTTAGATATTAAATTTTTAAGAGAAAATCCTGACATTGTTAAAGAAAATATAAAGAAGAAATTTCAGGATAGTAAGCTTGTACTTGTTGATGAGGTTATAGAGCTTGATAAAAAGAGCAGAGCAGCACAGCAGGAGGCTGACTCATTAAGAGCAGATAGAAATAAGTTTTCTAAGCAGATTGGTGCTTTAATGGCACAGGGTAAAAAGGAAGAGGCAGAAGAGGTTAAGAAAAAGGTAACAGAGCAGGCTGACAAGCTAGCAAAGCTACAGGAAGAGGAGTCTAAGCTACAGGAAGAAATCACACAGCGTATGATGGTTATTCCTAACATTATCGACCCATCTGTACCAATAGGTAAGGACGATTCTGAGAATGTTGAAATTCAGAAGTATGGCGAGCCTGTTGTACCTGAATTTGAAATTCCATATCACACAGATATTATGGAGAAATTCAACGGTATTGACCTTGACAGTGCAAGAAGTGTTGCAGGTAACGGTTTTTATTATCTTATGGGTGATATCGCAAGACTTCACTCAGCAGTTATCTCTTATGCTCGTGACTTTATGATAGACAGAGGTTTTACTTATTGTATTCCTCCTTATATGATAAGAAGTAACGTTGTAACAGGTGTTATGAGCTTTGCTGAAATGGATGCTATGATGTACAAGATAGAGGGTGAGGATCTATACCTTATCGGTACAAGTGAACACTCTATGATCGGTAAATTTATTGACACAATGAATAAGGAAGAAGACCTACCTTATACCTATACAAGCTATTCACCTTGCTTCCGTAAAGAAAAGGGTGCACACGGAATTGAAGAGCGTGGTGTATATAGAATCCATCAGTTTGAAAAGCAAGAGATGATAGTAGTGTGTAAGCCAGAGGAAAGCCCAATGTGGTTTGAAAAGCTATGGCAGAATACAGTAGATCTATTCCGTTCACTAGATATTCCTGTAAGAACACTTGAGTGCTGTTCAGGCGACCTTGCAGATTTAAAGGTTAAATCTATTGACGTAGAGGCTTGGTCACCTCGTCAGAAGAAGTACTTTGAGGTAGGTAGCTGTTCAAACCTTGGTGATGCACAGGCTAGAAGATTAAAGATAAGAGTTAAGGGTAAGGACGGTAAGTACTTTGCACATACTCTAAATAATACTGTTGTTGCTCCTCCAAGAATGTTAATAGCTTTCTTAGAGAACAATTTAAATGCAGACGGCTCTGTAAATATTCCTGTTGCTTTAAGACCTTATATGGGTGGAAAAGAAGTAATAAAATAATTAAAAATAGCTGTTGACAAAAGTATTTACACTGGTATAATTATATAATAACTAAAAATACGGACGAGTAATTTGCCGAAAAATGAGGAGGAAAAGCAAAATGATAAATACAAATTATCAGGAAAAATTTTGTAAGGAAGCTTTAACATTTGATGACGTGTTATTGGTTCCGGGTGAATCTTCTGTAGAGCCTGCAAACGTAAATATTGGGGCTCAGTTGACAAAGAAAATCAGACTAAATACACCACTTGTTACTGCTGCTATGGATACAGTAACAGAGGCAAGAATGGCTATTGCAATAGCTAGAGAGGGTGGTATTGGTATCATCCACAAGAATATGACAATTGAGCAGCAGGCTGATCAGGTAGACAGAGTAAAGAGATCAGAGAACGGTGTTATAGCAAACCCATTCTTCCTTTCACCTAATCACACTGTAAATGATGCTAACCAGCTAATGGCTAAGTATAAGATTTCTGGTGTACCAATTTGTGAGGATGACAAGCTTGTTGGTATTATCACAAACCGTGATCTTCGCTTTATGACAGAGCTAGATTACAGCCAGCAGATTAAAGATGTAATGACAACAGAAGACCTTGTAACTGCACCTGTTGGTACAAGTATGGAGCAGGCACAGGAAATTCTTAGAAGACGTAAGATTGAGAAGCTACCTATCGTAGATGAAAATGGAAAGCTAAAGGGTCTTATTACAATTAAGGATATCGAGAAGTCAATGCAGTTCCCTAACTCTGCAAGAGATGATAAGGGCAGACTTCTATGTGGTGCTGCTATTGGTGCTACTTCAGACGTACTTGAGAGAGTAGCAGAGCTTGTAAAGGCACAGGTAGACGTACTTGTACTTGACTCAGCACACGGTCATAACAGAAATGTTATTAACGCAGTAAAGAGAGTTAAAGAGGCATTCCCAGATGTACAGCTTATTGCAGGTAATGTTGCAACAGCAGAGGCTACAAGAGCTTTAATTGAGGCTGGTGCAGACGCTGTAAAGGTTGGTATTGGTCCTGGTTCAATCTGTACAACAAGAGTTGTTGCAGGTATTGGTGTACCACAGATTACAGCTATTTATGACGCAGCTTGTGCAGCAGCAGAGTATGGTGTACCTATTATTGCAGACGGTGGTATTAAGTATTCAGGCGATATCGTTAAGGCTTTGGCTGCTGGTGGTAATGTTGTTATGATTGGTTCACTTGTAGCAGGCTGTGAGGAGTCACCTGGAGATAGCGAAATCTATCAGGGCAGACAGTTCAAGGTTTACCGTGGTATGGGTAGTCTTGGTGCTATGGGTAAAGGCAGTCAGGACAGATACTTCCAGACAAGCTTTAAGAAGTTTGTACCAGAGGGAGTAGAGGGTAGAGTTCCTTATAAGGGATATCTATCAGAGACAATTTACCAGATGGTTGGTGGACTTCGTGCAGGCTTAGGTTACACAGGCTGTAAGGATATCGAGGAGCTACACCAGAAGGCTAAGTTTGTAAAGATTACAGGTGCAGGCTTAAAAGAAAGCCATCCACACGACATCAGTATTACAAAGGAAGCACCTAACTATTCATATAATGGTTAATTATTAAATAAATAAAGTTATCAACATATAATCATCTATTGTTGATAAGTAAAAGCACCAGCTGTTTAAGTTTATCAAACAGCTGGTGCTTTTTTATATTATACTATTTCAGTTATAATACTAAACTCTATTAAAAAAAGGTCGTTTATAATTATTCCTTTACTTAAATATGCCTTGCCATATAAAGTAATATAGCAGGTTTTATTTATGTTGGTCATTTTTATGTTTCCATTTTATATAAATTATAAAATCTATTATTATAGTTGTTATGAAAATTAAAACTGAGCATAATACCCAAGAGAAGAATATAGAAGTTTCAAAAAATTCAACAAAAGGTTTATCGTTTGTAGGAGTATTGATATTCTTAAATAAAGCAATTATGCTTACAAAAATTGACGGTAATTCTGCACATATTATAAACTCAGTAGCTTTTATATGTAATTTATTTATTGAGTACTTCTTAAACTGCAATAACAAAATAAAAATGCCACATACCAAAATTAGATGAAGTAAAATAGGGATACTAAAAGTATCTGAAATTATAATTAGTGCTAGCCCAGATGTTATCATAGAAAGTATAATTGTGATTAAAAAACCAATAGGTATAAGGCTTAATAGGAAAAGTTCCTTTTTCATATTGTATCAACTCCTATTTTAGAGTTTCTTTTTTTTAGAAAATTTTTTAACAATGTAAATTACTAAGCAAGTGATTACAGTTAAGTATAAAATTATAGTAGAAGAAATAGAAGTAGCAAGCGTAAGTATATATTCCATTTCAGAGTCGTTTAAGATATTGAATAAAAAGCCATTAAATTTTATGAATATAAAGTATGCTGTACTTAAAACAGCAGTAGGAAGCTGATATAAAGTAATAAACATAGGTGCATTTATATTTAGCTTTTTTCTAAATAACTTTATAATAAGTATTGTACAAACAACTGCCACAATTAAAATAAGTATATCAAGAAAAACTGCAACAGGAAAGAACAATATAAAAAGAAAAATTGTTAAGACTAACAATAGATATGCCAGTAAAATATTTACTACAAAGCCACCAAAGAAAAGACCAAGGCAACAAAAAAACTTTTTCATACACTAACCTCCTATCAAATGTAGGTTTAATTTTTTTATTTTATTAAATTGCAATAACAAATTGAACACTTTTTAGAATAAAGCCCGGCTTTTCTAAGCCGGCTTAATTTCCAACAAGCACGGACATCTAACGGTGTCAAGGTCGCCGTAAGGCGAGGCGTAGCCGATACCTTGACG
>JAXJUF010000029.1:0-36238 GCA_036309185.1 Acutalibacteraceae bacterium | reverse complement strand
TTTATTTTGTTGTTACAGCCCTCAGTGAAACCATTAGTGTATTTTGTAGTAAAAGAATTAAGAATACCATTAATCCAAGTGAGCATAGTTTTAGCACACTTTTGAAAAGGTTCTATGCCACAGACAGAAGCAGAATTAATCTATTTAATTTACTATTTTCACTATCCGATTTCATTTTACCATATACCAAAGAGATATTTTATTGATAAAAAATATCTGTACATAGTTATAATTGAAGCTCTTTTTTTAATAATAGATTATATAAGGGGCTGATATGATGAAAAAAATCGTTTTGGAAATAGTATTAACGTTTATTGTTGTGTTTGGAGTATTTTTTAGTGGGAGCTTAATTAAAAATAGCGTACAAGCAGTTGATGTTTATAAAGTAACTTCCAGTACGGTAGAGGATACTGTAATTTGTTCGGGTAAAATAGAGTATAAAGAATCCTGTGCTGTAAATCCAACAACAGCAGGAATAATAACAAATATTGCAGTAAAAAAAGGAGACATAGTAAACAAAGGTGATATCTTGTTTTCTATGATTACAGATTTAAACTCGGAAAATATATCACAATTAGATAATAATTCTTTGAGTGACATCGTAAATAACAAGCCTATAAATGTAAAAGCACCTGTATCTGGTACAATTCTTAATATAAATATATCGGTAGACGATACAATTACCAGAGCTATGGAAGTAATTACAATTGTAAATAGCAATGACCTTTGCGTTAGTTTACCTGTAAGCGAAAGTAAAATATCAGCATTAAAGGTAGGACAAAATGTTAGTATTACAGGTAGTGCTTTTGATGATGCTGTATATAAGGGTGTAATATCTGATATAGATAATGTAGCTCAACAAGTAGTAACCACTACAGGTAAAGAAACTGCAGTGGACGTTATTATAGATATATTAAATCCCGATGATAAAATTAAGCAGGGCTATACAGCTAAATGTACTATAACTACAAATGTAAAAGATAACAGCTGTGTTATACCATATAATACAATAGAAATTACAGACGAAAATAAAGGAAAAGTTTATTTGTATAGTAATGGTAGGGCTATTAGAAAGACTGTTGATATAGGTAACGAATATAAAAATGGCGTAGAGGTTTTATCGGGAATAAATAAAAACGATTATATAATAACTATATCAGATGATATAAGCAAAGCAAGCTCAGTGAAAATTAATAAATTGGTGGAAAATAACAATGTTTGAAGAAATTATAGTTTACCCTGCTAAAAGCCTGCTTCGTAAAAAGGGAAGAAGTATTCTAACTATTTTAGGTGTTGCTATTGGTGTGTGTTCTGTTATAATTATAAGTAGTATTGGTGCTTTTGGAACTACAGCAGTTAATAATGAATTAGATTGCTTAGGAATGGGTGGATTAACCATAGCAACTAAGAAAAATAATATTGACTTATCAGAAAATGAGCTTAAAGCTATACGAGACTTATCAGAAGTGCTGTCAGCTACTCCTGTATATATGGAAAATTCAGAGGCAATATCTTCATTTGGGAAAAGTGAAAATTCTATAGTTTGGGGAATTGATGATAATGCTAAGGATATTGTATCGTTACAGTTAATGTATGGTAGAGAAATAAACAAATCCGATATTTCTGAAAACTCATCTGTTTGTATGGTAGATCAGGCATTTGCTCAGTCTATGTTTGGTAAAGATAATGCTGTAGGACATAAAATTTCATTGATAATTAAAGGGAATACCGAAAATTTCACTATAGTAGGTGTTATAAAAACAGGTAGTGGATTACTTCAATCGGCTATGGGTAACTATGTTCCAAATTTTGCCTATATTCCATATACAACAATGCAAACCTTAACAGGTGCAACAAACTATTCTCAAATTATAACTAAAGCAAATCCTAAGGTTAATTTAACATCACTTGCAACAAAGCTTGAAAACACTTTAACCTTTTTAAACGGAGCAGACCCTGATAGCTATACTATAACTAATCTTGCAAAACAAAAGGAGTCACTTACAAATATATTAAGTATCGTTACAAGTATTTTATCTGCTGTTGGTGCAGTTTCATTAGTAGTGGCTGGATTAAGCATAATGACAGTAATGCTTGTATCGGTAGGCGAGCGAAAAAGAGAAATTGGTATAAAAAAAGCCATAGGAGCTACCAGATTTATAATAGTACGAGAATTTTTATGTGAGGCTCTAACATTGTCAGTCATTGGTTGTATAGTAGGAATTTTAATATCCTTTTCTTTAGTTGCACTAGGTAGTAAATTATTAGATATAACTATATCAATCAATGTGAAAACTGTTTCAATTACCTGTCTTTTTTCTGTGATAATGGGTGTTGTTTTCGGTGTGTATCCTGCACTTATAGCAGCCAAGCTGAATCCGGCAGAAACATTAAGGTCTTTATAAAACGAGGTTAATTTATGAGTTCTTTTTGTAATCCTAATTTACCAGCATCTGCTGTTACAGATGTTGTTATTTCAGGTGAATACAGCTATATAAAAGATGAGCTTAATAGGTTGGGTGTATCAACAATTACAACTCAACCTAGCTTATGCCTGCCATTATATGAGCGTTATCACCCTGATATGCAATTCTCCTATTTTAAAAAAGGAAATGTAGCAATAAATAAAAATACCCCTATACTTGCTAAACAGCTTGCAGATATAGGGGTAAAGATAAATTATACATATTCTAATATTCTTCCTGAATATCCTTATAATATATATTATAATCATATATTGCTTGGAGAATTTCTTGTTTGTAACGCAAAATATACAGATGAATTTGTTTATAAATATTGCTGTGAAAACAACTTTAAAGTGATAAATGTAAAGCAAGGGTATACAAAATGCTCCACAGCTATTGTAAGTGATAATGCTATTATTACTTCTGATAATGGTATATATAACAGCTGTAAAAGGCATATTGATGTATTAAAAATAGAACCTGGGTTTATTAATTTATACGGATATAACTATGGATTTATCGGAGGCTGTTGTGGTAAGCTGAGTAAAGATATTTTAGCATTTACAGGAAAGATAAATGCTCATAAAAATTATATGGATATAAAAGCATTTTTAAACAATCATAAGGTTAATATACTTGAGCTTACAAATAAACCTCTTGTAGATATAGGTAGTATAATTCCAATCAAAGAAATATTATAGTAATATATGAATAATTTTATTGTCGAAATTTAAAAATATAAACATAATGGTTGTATCTAAAAATTAACGCTGATTATTGGGAAATATTCCTACAAATTTTTTATTGACAAGAAGCGTTATTTTTGATATTATAACTATCGAAGACTCGGCTTTTTTGGAAAGTCTGTCAGGGAGAACACGTCACCGACTGAAAGCGTGTTTGAGATGAGTAGTAAGCTTGGGAACACTTCGATTATTATTGAATTTAATATTTAAAAAGAGGATACCTTTTCAGTATCAATGCGGGTGGCACCGCGGGTTAAATTTTGTTTACTCGTCCCGGGAATATAGCAATATATTCCCGGGATTTTTATTTTGGGAAATATCAGGAGGTAATTATTATGTACAGAACACATTTATGTAATGACATACGTGAAAAGCATATTGGTCAAACCGTACAGCTTGCCGGTTGGGTTGATGTAGTGCGTGACCACGGTGGCATTATTTTTGTTGACATTCGTGACTACACAGGTGTAACACAGGTGGTTATTCACAATGAAGAATTGCTAAAGGATGTAAACCGTGAAACAGTTATTTCTGTTAGTGGTGTTGTTGAAAAGCGTGATCCTGAAACAGTTAATAGTAAAATAGATACAGGTTTGGTAGAATTAGTTGTTGACAGTCTTCAAATTCTTGGCAAAAGTAAGAATATGTTGCCATTTGATGTAAGAACTTCAAGAGCTATTAAAGACGAATTACGTCTAAAATATCGTTATCTTGACCTTAGAAATCCCAAAAACCACGAAAATCTTGTAATGCGTTCAAAGATTATTCGTTATCTAAGAAATAAAATGGAAGAGAAAGACTTCCTTGATATGCAAACACCTATTCTTACTGCATCATCACCAGAGGGAGCTCGTGACTTCCTTGTTCCAAGCCGTAAGCACCCTGGCAAATTCTATGCTTTGCCACAGGCTCCACAGCAGTTTAAACAGCTTTTAATGGTATCAGGCTTTGATAAATATTTTCAGGTTGCACCTTGCTTTAGAGATGAAGACGCTCGTGCTGACCGTTCACCAGGTGAGTTTTATCAGCTAGATTTTGAAATGGCTTTTGCAACACAGGAAGAGGTACTTGATATTTGCGAAGATGTTATCTACGATACATTTAAAACCTTCTCAAATAAAAAGGTAACAGAAAAGCCATTCAGACGTATAACATATGCTGATGCTATGATGACATACGGTTCTGATAAGCCAGACCTACGAAATCCACTTGTTATTTGTGATTTAACAAACTTCTTCGCTGATGTTGACTTCCCAGCATTTAAGGGTAAGCCAGTACGTGGTATTGTAGCTGACTGTAAGGGTAAATCAAAGAAATTCTTCGAGGACTCTTTAAAATATGCTACATCTGATATGGTAGGACTTGGTGGACTAGGCTATATTACTCTAAAAGATGGTGTTTTTGCAGGTCCTATTGCTAAGTTCCTAAGCGATGAGAAAAAGGCTGAAATTACAGAGCTTACACAGGTAAAAGAAGGTGAAACACTATTTTTTATCTGTGATGATAAGAAAAACGATACAGAGAAAAAGGCAGGCTTAATTCGTTCTTGGCTTGCTGCAAAGGAACAGCTTGACCTTATCCGTGACGATGCATTTGAATTCTGCTTTGTTGTAGATTTCCCAATGTATGAAACTGACGAGGAAACAGGCGACACAATCTTTACTCATAACCCATTCTCAATGCCACAGGGTGGTATGGAAGCACTTTTGACAAAAGACCCTAACGAGGTTCTAGCTTATCAGTACGACCTTGTATGTAATGGTATTGAGCTTGCATCAGGTGCTGTTCGTAACCATGATATTGATATTATGAAAAAAGCATTTGAAATTGCAGGCTATGATGAAGAAGAGCTTAAAAATCGCTTTAATGCTTTATATACAGCATTCCAGTATGGTGCACCACCACACGCAGGTATGGCACCTGGTATCGACCGTATGGTAATGCTACTTACAGACGAAGAGAAGATTCTTGACGTTATTGCATTCCCTCTAAATGGTAATGCACAGGATTTACTACTTGGTGCACCAAGCCATGTAACAAATCAACAGCTTGAGGATGTTCATCTTTTAGGAAACGGAAATGTACTTGCACAGCGTTCAGCTTCAGGTACAGCTTCAAACAGCAGACAGTCTGTTGGTAAGCGTTCTACCTTCTCGAATGCACAACAGCTTAATCAGCTTTCATTAACAGAAGAGGAAGAAGCTGTAATGCAAGGTATCTTCAACGCAATGAGCGACAGCGAGCAGAAGCTAAAGGCTTGTGATACTGAAAATGTAAAAGAGATGGTACACGTTATGGAAATGACTAATGTATTGCGTGAAGATGTTCGCAATCAGCCATTCTCAAGAGAGAGCCTACTAGAGGGTGCTCCAGAACGCAGTGACGACAGCTGGCAAGTGCCAAGACTTGTAAAGTGAGGTGTGTAGAATGAAATATTATGCGGTAAAAATGTGCGATAACGGAAATATTACTATTGATGATACTATTCTTGTAAAGGGTGTAGAGTCAACTGCAGGTTCACATATATTAGAGGGCTTTAAGCCTTTATTCAGTGCTGAGGCTGTTACTCGCCTTGAAAATAAAGGCTACACAGTAGCAGGTAAAACTAACGTTGGTGAGTTTGGTTTAGACCTTGTTGGAGAATTTTCTTATTATGCTCCACAGGAAGAAAAGCTTACAGGAGCAGCAGCTACACTTGTTGCACAGGGTGATGTTAAGGCTGCTTTAGGTGTTGATATGAACGGTGCTACAAGACGTTCAGCAGCACTTGCTAATATTGACTTCCTGAAGCCTACCTACGGTACAGTATCACGCTATGGTGTAATTTCTTGTGCAGCATCTGGTGAGCAGGTTGGTGTATATGCTCAAAACGCTGACGGAATAAAGGAAATTATGAGCGTTATCGCAGGTCACGACGATAAAGACGGCACAAGCCTACCTGCTGAAAGCTATGATTATGCTACAGATAAGGCTGTTGATGGTAAAAAGGTTTGTATCATAAAAGAGCTTTTTGAAAAAGCTGATGACAGCACAAAGGCTAAAGTTAATGCATTTGCTGAGTCACTTCGTGCAAATGGTGTTACAGTAGAGGAAATCTCTTGTGACCTGTTTGAAGTTGCAAATACAGCGTGGCAAATACTTATGTCTGCTGAAACCTGTAACAATGTATCTCGTTACGATGGTGTAAAATATGGTCATCGTACTGAGCAGTATAGAAATATCGACGAGCTATATGTTAATACAAGAACAGAGGGCTTTAACTTCCTTACAAAGGCTGTAATTCTTTACGGTTCTGATGTACTATCTAAAAATCGTTATAAGGATTGCTACGATAAATCACTAAGAGTTCGCCGTGTTGTTGCAGAGGGTATTGCAAAGCTACTAGAAAATTATGATGCTATTCTTACACCTGTATGTAGTAAAACAGAGTACGAGGCTTATGATATACACGAGGCTTTCTCAAAGGTATTTGAAGAAAGCGTATTTACAGCAGTACCAAATCTTATAGGAACTCCTGCTCTTGTAAGCAATGGAGTACAGCTTATGGGTAAGCATTTTGATGAAAGCGTACTTCTTAGCTTGGCATACAGCGTTGAAAGGAAGGGTGAATAAATATGAATTACGAGCTAGTAATCGGTCTTGAAACTCACGTTGAGTTAAGCACCGAATCAAAAATATTCTGCTCTTGTGGTGGTCATTCTGCTGCAAAAGAGCCAAACGATTGTGTTTGTCCTGCTTGTTGTGGTATGCCAGGTATGTTACCTGTAATGAACAAGCGTGTGGTAGAGCTTGCTGTTACAGCAGGTCTTATGTTGAATTGTAATATCAATCGTTATACTACATTTGATAAGAAAAACTATTATTACCCAGACCTACCTTGTGCATATCAGATTACACAGCTTAATCATCCTATATGCACAGATGGTTGCGTTACATTAAAAACCTCTGCCGGAGCTCGTGATATTCATATCAAGCAGATTCATATGGAGGAAGACGCTGGTAAGCTTGTACACGGTGGTAATTCTTCATTTGTAGATTTCAACCGTACAAGTGTGCCTCTTATAGAAATTGTTACACAGCCTGACTTCAGAAGTGCAGAAGAGGTTATTACTTATCTTAACAAGCTAAAGTCTATGTTCCGTGCAGGTGGCATTTCTGAATGTGAAGAGGGAGCAATGCGTTGTGACGTTAATATTTCTGTTCGTCCAGAGGGAAGCACAGAATTTGGTGTTCGTACAGAAATTAAGAATATGAGCTCATTCGAAGCTATCGAGCGTGCTATCCGTTACGAGTCACAGCGTCATATAGATGCAATAGAATACGAGCTTGAAGAGCTTGTTCAGGAAACAAGACGTTTTGACGATGTAAGTGGTAAAACCTTTGCAATGCGTAATAAAGAAACAGAGGCAGACTACCGTTACTTCCCAGATGCTAACCTTATGCCTATTATCATTGATGATGAGTGGTTAGAGCAAATCAAGGCTAACAAGCCTGTTGCAGTTGATGAAAAGGCAGAGCAGTACCGTGAAGCAGGAATTTCTGAAAAGGAAATTGATATGCTTATTTCTAACCATAAAATCAGCAAATTGCTTGATGATGTTGTTGCAACCGGCTGTAATGCAAAGGATGTAGCAGTTTGGATTCTTACAGACTGTGCAGGTATTTTGCGTAAAGACGGTAAAACTCTTGGCGAGCTTGAGATTACTGCCGAAAAGCTTTCTGCTATTATTAAAATGGTTAATGATGGCACAATCAACAGAATTTCAGGTAAAAAGGTTCTTATTGCCGTAATTGAAAATGGTGTAGACCCTATTGCTTACTGTAAAGAAAACAATCTTGACAAAAAGGTTGATTCATCAGTTATAGACGGTATTCTTGATAAGGCTATAAGCGACAATCCTAAGGCTGTTGAAGATTATAAAAACGGTAAAACAAAGGCTATGCAAGCATTGTTTGGTGCTTGTATGCGTGAGCTAAAGGGTGCAGGCGACCCAGCTGTTATCAAGGAGCTTTTAGAACAAAAGCTAAAAGCTATCTGCCAATAATTTAAATATAAAAAAATAATATTTTAAATGCACAAGCGACAGCAAATCAAGCTGTCGCTTGATTGTTTTTAAGCATTATGTTTGATATAATATACATATTATATTTTATGGAAGTGAATTTATGGCTACAAAAGTAAAGAGTGTATATATTTGTTCTGAATGTGGATGGGAGTCCTCTAAATGGGTAGGAAAATGCCAAGGCTGTAATCAATGGAATACAATGCAAGAGGAAATAAAAAGCACTGCAAAGGTATCATCAGCTTCGTATACTGGTGCAGCTGTTAAGCTGTCATCAAGCTCAACACCGATATCTATGCGTGATATAGATACAGAAAATGAAGAAAGATATAAAACCGGTTCTAAAGAGCTAGATAGAGTACTTGGTGGGGGAATAGTAAAGGGTTCCTTAGTACTTTTAGGTGGTGACCCAGGTATTGGTAAATCTACAATATTACTTCAGATATGTAATAATCTTGGAAATAAACTAAAAATATTATATGTTTCAGGAGAAGAATCAAAAAGACAGATTAAGCTTAGAGCCGATAGATTAGGTGTAGATTGCGATAATCTCTATGTAATAACAGAAACAGATATCGAGATAGTAAATCAGATTATTCAAAATGAAAAGCCTGATTTAGTTATGATTGATTCCATACAAACAATGAATTATACCCAGCTTTCATCATCGCCAGGTAGTGTAACACAAGTAAGAGAATGTACCAATCTTCTTATGAAGCTGGGAAAAACTATGGAAATACCTATATTAATAGTGGGGCATGTAAATAAAGACGGTGCAATAGCAGGTCCAAAGGTTCTTGAACATATAGTAGATGCTGTACTTCACTTTGAGGGTGACAAGCAGATGTCGTACAGAATATTAAGAGCAGTTAAAAATCGATACGGTTCAACTAATGAAATAGGTGTATTCCAAATGACAAATGACGGCTTATCAGAGGTTGAAAATCCTTCGATGATGCTACTTTCTGGTAGACCTAAAAACGTATCAGGAACATGTGTAGCGTGTGCTATTGAGGGTACAAGACCTATTCTTGCTGAAATACAAGGCTTGGTTACAACATCAGGATTTGGGAATCCACGCAGAATGTCAACAGGCTTTGATAACAACAGAATGAATTTGATATTGGCTGTACTGGAAAAACGTGCAGGATTTTTCTTTTCAAATGCAGACACATATATAAATGTTGTAGGAGGCTTGCGACTTGATGAACCAGCAGTAGATTTAGCAGTTGCAATGTCACTTATAAGCAGTCTAAAAGACGTTGCTATACTTGAAAACGCCATAGCCTTTGGCGAAATCGGACTTGCAGGTGAAATCAGAGGTGTCTCACAGGCTCAGGTAAGAATTTCAGAATCTATAAGATTAGGTTTCACTAAAATTATAATTCCTTACCAAAACTTAAAGAATATAAAACAGAGTGAATTGCCAAAAGATATTGAGTTAGTAGGAGTTAGAAATATCAGAGAAGCTTTTAATTCTATGATTCATAATAAATAATTTTATTTATTAAAATTACACTAAATCTTTAACAATTACTTTACTTTATTTGCAGGATATAGTATTATTAATAGAGGTAATTTATTACACCGTTAAGCATTATTCCAAGAAAGGATTTTTAATATGGAACCAAAATATAAGAGAATACTTTTGAAATTAAGTGGCGAGGCTTTAGCCGGAAACGAAAAGCATGGTATTGATTTTGATACAGTACTTTCTTTTTGTGAGCCAATAAAAAAGCTTGTTGATATGGGAGTAGAAGTTGCCATTGTTGTAGGTGGTGGAAACTTCTGGAGAGGTCGTTCAAGTGGTAAAATGGATAGAACAAGAGCTGACCATATGGGTATGCTGGCTACTGTAATTAACGCTTTAGGTGTAGCAGATGCTCTTGAACAGCTTGATGTTGTTGTTCGTGTTCAAACAGGTATCACTATGCAACAGGTAGCTGAGCCTTATATCAGAAATAAAGCTGTAAGACATCTTGAAAAGGGTAGAGTTGTAGTTTTTGGTTGTGGTACAGGTAACCCATTCTTCTCAACAGATACAGCTGCGGCACTTCGTGCAGCTGAAATTGATGCTGATATCATAATGAAGGCAACTATGGTAGATGGTATATATGACAGCGACCCTAAGGTTAATAAGGATGCAGTTAAGTTTGATGAAATTGCTTATCTTGACATTCTTAACAAGGGCTTGAATGTAATGGATACAACAGCAGCTACTCTATGCTTTGATAATAATATTCCTATACTTGTATTTAATATTGATAATCCAGATAATATCGTTTCAGCCGTATGTGGCGAAAAGGTTGGAACATTAGTAAAATAATTCAAAGGAGATTAATTTTATGAAAACTGTATTAAAAAAAGCTGAAGAGCGAATGAATAGAAGAATCGACCACCTTAACAACGAGTTTGCAGCTATTAGAGCAGGCAGAGCAAACCCTGCTGTGCTTGATAAGGTAGTAGTTGACTATTATGGAGCACCAACTCCTGTAAACCAGCTTGCTGCTGTATCAGTAACAGAAGCGAGAACTCTTATGGTTCAGCCTTGGGACGCATCTGTTCTTACTCAAATTGAGCGTGCTATTCAGATGTCAGATATCGGTATCAACCCACAAAACGATGGTAAAGCACTAAGAATGGTATTTCCACCTCTTACGGAGGAGAGAAGAAAAGACCTTGTAAAGGATATAAAAGAGCTTGCAGAAGAAACTAAGGTTGGTGTAAGAAACGTAAGAAGAGATACCGTTGATAAATTTAAAGCAATGAAGAAAAATGGTGAAATCACAGAGGATGATCTAAAGCAGGCTGAAAAGAAAACTCAGGAGCTTACAGATAAGTTTGTAAAGGAAATTGACGTACTTACAGAGAAAAAGCAAAAGGAAATTATGTCAATTTAAAAAAATATACAGTTTGGGGAGATTAAATATGTTTTCTTTTTTCAAGAACAAACAGCAAAACTCAGACAATGAAATAACTTTAAAGGATATTCAACTGCCCGAACATATAGGTATAATAATGGACGGCAACGGCAGATGGGCAAAACAAAGAAATCTGCCACGTAGTGCAGGACATACTGCCGGTGCCAAAAATTTCAGAACAATAACAAAATATTGTAGTAATATAGGCATAAAATATCTTACAGTTTACGCTTTTTCTACCGAAAACTGGAAGCGTCCAACTGATGAAGTAAATGCCCTTATGAAGTTGTTTAAATCATATCTTGAAGAGGCTATAAGCGATTTTAAAGATGAAGATATTGTTGTAAAATTTATAGGAGATAAAACAGCTTTTTCTCCTGAATTACAGCAATTGATAGACGAAAACGAAAAAATGTCTGCACATCGTACAGGTATGGTTCTCAATATCGCAATGAATTATGGTAGTAGAGATGAAATAATAAGAGCTGTAAAAAATATTGCATTACAGGTTAAAGAAGAAAAGCTGGATATAGAGGATATAACATCTGAGGTTATCAGCAATAATCTTTATACAGCTGGTCAGCCAGATCCTGATCTTGTAATTAGACCAAGTGGTGAATATAGAATATCAAATTTCTTATTATGGCAATCGGCATATACAGAGTATGTTATTATGGATGTACTTTGGCCTGATTTTTCAGAAGAAATGTTAGATGAAGCACTTATTGAGTACGCTAAAAGAAACAGACGCTTCGGTGGTGTTTAATTCATGTGAAAGGTTAGGTATTTTTTATGAAAACTAGAATTATTTCTGCAGTGATAGGTATTCCTTTAGTGGTTTTAGCACTGTACTTTCATCATTATTTTCCACTTTGCTTAAACATTGTCTGTGCTTTAGCTTCATTGATTTGTTCAGTAGAGCTTCTGAATGCTAAATCACTTACTAAAGATTATATTATCTCTGTTCCTTGTATGCTGTTTGCATCTTTATTGCCAATGCTTGTAGTAACAGAGCTTTTGTGGCAATGGCTTATATATGGTTTTGTTTTTTATTTAGTTTCTTTGCTTATTGTTAAAAATCAAAAATATAATTTTAATGATATTGCATATCTTGTTACAGCAATAGGACTATCAACATCAGGTTTTAGTACCTTAGTTGCAACTACTCAGCTAGATGCAGCTAATTCTTGTTTCTTGGTTGTTTTATGTATTGCAACAGCATGGATAGCAGATGCAGGTGCTTATTTTGTAGGTAGTGCCTGTGGTAAGCATAAGCTATGCCCTAATGTAAGCCCTAAAAAAACTATTGAAGGTGCAATAGGTGGTGTAATTATAGGTACACTAGGAGCTATTTGTGTAGCTTGTGTCTATTATTTCTTTATTTTCCGAATTAATAGACATCCTCATAATTGGGTTGGTGTTGATTTTGTAGGTGTTGCAATTGTTGGTGCAATAAGCACTATTACATCAATGATAGGTGATCTTACATTCTCACTTATTAAGCGTAGCTGTAATGTAAAGGATTACGGAAATATAATTCCAGGTCACGGTGGAATATTAGACAGATGCGACAGCATTATTATGACTGCACCATTAATATTCCTATTTGTTCAGAACTGGCCACTAACAATGGTTTGTAATTAATTAACAGGGGTTCGTATGAACCCCATTGTTTTATTTTGAAAGAAATACCAGCTTGTAGGGTATGGTGCAAAACAATTATTAAAAGAAGGTAAATTATTATGACAAAGAATTTATCAATTTTAGGCTCAACAGGTTCTATAGGAACACAAACATTAGATGTAGCACGAAATTTAAACATTACTGTATCTGCACTTACAGCATCTACTAACGTAAAGGCTGTTGAAGAGCAGGTAAGAGAATTTAAACCAAAGCTTGCTGTAATGTTCAATGAAGATGCTGCTAAGGATTTAAAAACAAGAATTTCAGATACAGATACAACTGTTGAATACGGTATGGAAGGCTTGATTCACGCTGCAACTATATCGGAGGCTGATACAGTTTTAACATCTGTTGTAGGTATGGTAGGTTTAAAACCAACCTTAGCCGCTATAAACGCAAAGAAAAATATAGCACTTGCAAATAAAGAAACTCTGGTAACAGGTGGTAAGCTTGTAATGCAGGCTGTTAAAGAAAATGGTGTAAACCTATATCCTGTTGATAGTGAACATTCTGCAATTTTTCAGTGCTTGCAAGGAATGAATGATAAAAAAGAATTAAAGAAAATTATTCTTACAGCATCAGGTGGACCATTTTTTGGTAAGAAAAAATCAGAGCTTGAAAATGTAACCCTTGAGCAGGCGTTAAATCATCCAAACTGGAGTATGGGTAAAAAGATTACAATTGACTCATCTACAATGATGAACAAAGGCTTAGAGGTTATAGAAGCAAAATGGTTATTTGATATAGATGTAGATAATATAGATGTAGTAGTGCATAGAGAAAGTATAATACATTCTATGGTAGAGTTTACAGACAATTCTGTAATTGCACAGCTAGGTGTTCCTGATATGCGTATACCTATCCAGTATGCGATAACATATCCACAAAGAGTACCATCATCAGTAAAGCCATTAAGTCTTACAGATATAGGTACACTCACATTTGCAAAGCCTGACTACGACACATTTACCTGCTTGTCGCAGTGTATAAGAGCAATAAAAGAGGGTCAACTTGCACCTGTAGCTGCTAATGGTGCAAATGAAATAGCAGTTGAACTATTTTTAAATAATAAAATTAAATTCCTTCAAATAGGTGAGCTTGTACAGCAGGCTATTGATTCAGTAAGTAAAAGCGAGCTTAACTGCGTTGATGACATAATAAATGCAGATAAAACAGCAAGAGAATTTGTTTTAAGTAAAGCTTTAAGATAAGAAAGGGTTGATTACTATACAAGCAGCATTATTAATAATAATAGGAATATTACTTTTTGAGCTGATTATTTTATCACACGAATTTGGTCATTTTATATGTGCAAAAAAGTCGGGAGTTCTTGTTCACGAATTTGCACTTGGTATGGGACCAAAATTATGGGGCTTTCAAAAGGGAGAAACTCTATATTCATTAAGATTGCTTCCAGTGGGTGGATTCTGCAAAATGGAGGGTGAAGACCAAGAAAGCGACAGCCCTCGTGCATTTGGTAATGCAAAGGTGTGGCAGAAAATGCTAATAGTTGTAGCAGGTGCAGTTATGAATGTACTGCTTGGACTTTTGCTTATGTGTATACTGGTAGTACAAGAGCCATACTATACCACAACTACAATTGAGTCGTTCCACGAAAATTCACGCTCAGCCACACAGGGCTTACAGGTAGGTGACAAGATAGTATCCTTTGACGGTTACAAAATAAATACCTCAAGAGATTTTTCTTATTCCCTAGGCACAATGAAAACATATTCACCTAACATAAAGGTAGAAAGAAATGGCGAAATTGTTGATTTAGGAAATGTAACCTTTGACACAACAACCGACTCGTCAGGTAGAACCTATATTTCACTAGATTTTTATGTTGAACCAATAGAAAGAAGCTTTACGAGCGTAATTTCTCAAACCTTTAAACAAACCTATTCAGTTGTAAGAATGATATGGGCGAGTCTTATAGGCTTGGTAACAGGTCAATTTACAATGAATGATGTTTCAGGGCCAATAGGTGCTGCATCTGCAATTACCGAGGCTACCTCAATGGGACTTGAAATGGGATTTGTAAATGGATTAAATAACCTATTATTTATGCTTATGGTTATATCCGTAAACCTTGGTATATTCAATATGCTACCTGTACCAGCACTTGACGGAGGAAGATTTTTCTTCTTGTTAATAGAGGCTATAAGAAGAAAACCAATACCACCTAAGTATGAGGGGTTAATTCATACAATCGGATTTATCATATTGATTGTATTTATGATATTTGTATCATTGAATGATGTTGTAAGATTATTTAACGGAACAGGCTTTGCAGGCTAATGCTCTGCAAATATTAGGAGAAAAATTATGAAAGTTACAAAGCAAGTAAAGGTAGGCAATATATTAATAGGTGGTGGAGCACCTATTGCCATACAATCAATGCTTAACATATCTGCACACGATATAGAAAATAGTGTTAAACAGGCAAAAGCACTTGAACAGGCTGGCTGTGAAATAATTAGAATTGCTATACCTGATATGAAAGCTGTACAGCTTATTTCTGCACTTAAAGAAAATGTAAATATGCCTGTGGTTGCAGATATTCATTTCGATTATAAGCTAGCACTTGAAAGTGTGTCAGCAGGGGTTGATAAAATAAGAATTAACCCTGGCAATATAGGTGATATAAGCCGAGTTAAAGCTGTTGTAGATGCTTGTAAGCCAAAGGAAATTCCTATAAGAATAGGTGTAAACTCAGGCTCAGTAGAGAAAGAAATCCTAGCAAAATACGGTTCACCAACAGCCGAGGCTCTATGCGAAAGTGCTCTTTACCACGCTTCATTGCTCGAAAGATTTGACTATACAAACATAGTTCTTTCGATGAAATCATCAAATGTAAAAACAATGGTAGAGGCATATAAGCTAGCATCAGAAAAATGTGATTACCCAATGCATTTAGGAGTAACCGAAGCTGGTACTGAAAGAATGGGTATAATTAAATCATCAGCTGGTATAGGTGCTTTACTACTTCAGGGTATAGGCGATACAATAAGAGTATCTCTTACAGCTGACCCTGTTAAAGAGATATATGCAGCCAAGGATATTCTAAAGGCTTTAGATATACGCAATGACGGTGTACAGTTTGTTTCTTGTCCAACCTGTGGCAGAACAAAAATAGATTTGATTTCAATTGCAACAGAGGTTGAAAATCGCCTTAGAGATTGCAATAAAAATATAAAGGTTGCCGTTATGGGCTGTGCTGTTAATGGTCCTGGAGAAGCAAAAGAGGCTGATATAGGTATAGCTGGTGGTGACGGTGTAGGTCTTATCTTTAAAAAGGGTGAAATTATCAAAAAGGTACCTGAGGATAAGCTTATAGAAGAATTAATTAAGGAAGTTGAGCTTTTATAATGGCTTCATTTAAAGATGTATTTGCTGATTTTCTTGATTTTAGCAAGCTTCCTCACCCATTAGAGGAGGCTGAGCTGTTAAAAATAAGATATGAAAAGAAACTTGGCAGAATTGTAATATACTTAAAATTGAATAATCTTATAGACAGGCAAGCGATTTTCAGTGTAGAGGACTCTATAAGAGCCTCTGCACTTTCGCCGTATTCTGTGGCTGTAAAGCCTTATTTTGGTAAAGAGCTTTTCACAACAGAGTATTACCCACAGCTTGTAATGCAATTAAAAAGAGATACACCGTCTTTTAATGGTTCTCTTAATGACTCAAGGGCAACGATTAACGGTAATGTTCTTACAGTAACGCTAAGCCACGGTGGGAAAAATATTTTACAGGCAAGGGGCTTTGATAAAGCCTTAGCTAAGCTTATAAATGAAGAATTTGATTTGGAATTTAAGGTTGAGTACGACGGTGTTATTGAGGTAGATGAAAATATACCTGTGAATATCTCAAAGCACGAAACTAATATAGAAAAAGAAATTCGTGAAAACGTAGTAACACAAATTGAAGACTACGAAAGTGCAATGGAAACAGCTGTAAATAAGGTGGTAAAGCAAAAGGCTGAAAAGGTGGACAAAACCGTTGAAATACGCAGTGGTAATTCACTTTATCCACAGCTTGTAACAGGTAGCTACACATCAATTTACGGTACAGTAACAAAGGAAAAGCCAACGCCAATTAAAGATATTACAGAGGATTTAGGTATGACCCAAATTTGGGGTAAAATCTTTAATATGGAAAATAAAATAACTAAAGACGGCAAGTATTCAATAACAACCTACAGCATTACCGACTATACAAGCTCTATTGTTGTAAAGATATTCGATTCAGTTAAAAAGGCAGAATGTCTTTCTGAGGTAAAAAAGGGAGATATTATAGTAGTAAAGGGTAAGGTTGAATACGACAACTATACAAGAGAAACCATCTTCTCTGCAAAAGGAATTTCAACAGCTACACTTACAGAGGTAGTAGATAATGCAGAGCAAAAGCGTGTTGAACTGCATTTACATACCAATATGTCATCAATGGATGGTGTAACTGGTGCAGGTGATTTAATAAAACGTGCAAACAAGTGGGGGCATAAAGCAATAGCTATTACCGACCACGGTGTAGCACAGGCTTTCCCAGAAGCTATGAGTACAGCAGAGAAAATAAATGGTATAGCCTTTAACGAGAAAAAACAGAAAAAATTCTATGGCTTTGAGCCTTACGAAGAGGGCGAAGAGCGTATTGAGGAAAAAATAAAGGTAATCTACGGTACAGAGGCTTACTTTGTAAATGATATGATTTCAGCTGTAAAAGGAGCAACCGACAAAGAGCTTACAGATGAGTTTATCTGCTTTGACCTTGAAACAACAGGATTAAGTGCAACAAAGGACAGAATAACAGAGATAGGTGCTGTAAGAGTAAAAAACGGAGAGATACTCGACACCTTTTCAACCTTTGTAAATCCTCAAATGCCCATACCTGCAAAAATTACTCAGCTTACAGGCATTTCTGATGATATGGTAGCAAATGCACCACTTGAAAAAGAGGCAGTAGAGAAATTCTTCGAATTTTGTGGTGAAAATGCTATTCTTGTAGCACATAATGCACCATTTGATACCTCATTTATTTACGCAACAGCTGAAAGAAATGATTTACCCTATAACTATACATCTATAGATACTCTTACAATAGCAAAATCAATACTTAAAGATATTAAGGATTATAAGCTTAATACAGTTGCAGATTATCTTAGACTTGGTGAGTTTAACCACCATCGTGCAACAGATGATGCCTTTATGTTGGCTAAAATATTTATTAGCTTTACAGAAAGACTTATTACTGATTACAATATAACAAGAGTACAGGATATAAATACTAAGATAGTAGGTGCAAATCCTAACAAACTAAGAGCATTTCATCAGATCATACTTGTTAAAAATAGGGTAGGGCTTAAAAACCTATACAGGCTTATTTCTATGGGTCATATGAAATATTTTTACAGAAACCCAAGAATACCAAAATCAGAGCTTGTAAAATATCGTGAGGGCTTAATTATAGGCAGTGCCTGCGAAGCTGGTGAGCTTTTTAGAGCTATTGTTTCAGGCAGACCTATGAACGAATTAAGAGAAATAGCCTCTTTTTATGATTATCTTGAAATACAACCACTAGGAAATAATTCCTATATGACCCGTAATGGTACTGCAAAGAACGAAAAGGAGCTACAGGACTTTAACCGAACTGTTATAAAGCTTGGCGAACAGCTTGGTAAGCCTGTTGTTGCAACCTGTGATGTTCATTTTATGGATCCTCACGAAAGTGAGTACAGAAAAATCCTTATGACATCAAAAGGCTTTTCAGACGCAGAGGATCAGGCACCTCTTTATTACAGAACAACAGCAGAAATGCTTAAAGAGTTTGAATATCTTGGTTCTAAAAAAGCATATGAGGTTGTAGTTGAAAATCCAAACAAAATTGCAGATATGGTTGAGCAGGTTCGTCCAATTCCTCCTGGAGTATTTCCACCATTTATTGATGGTGCCGAGGAAGAGCTTATTTCAATTACATGGCAAAGAGCAAAGAATAAATATGGCGACCCATTACCAGATATCGTAAAGGAACGACTTGACAGAGAGCTTGGTGCTATTACAAAGTATGGTTTCTCTGTACTTTATATGACAGCACAAAAGCTGGTTGCAGACAGTGAAGCACACGGATATCTGGTTGGTTCACGAGGCTCTGTTGGTTCATCGTTTGTTGCTACAATGTCAGGTATTTCAGAGGTTAATCCACTTTGTCCTCACTATGTTTGTCCTAATTGTAAAAATAGCGAATTTTTTACACACGGTGAATATGGCTCAGGCTTTGATTTGCCACATAAAAATTGTCCAAAGTGTGGTACACAATATTTACAGGATGGTCACGAAATCCCATTTGAAACCTTCTTAGGCTTTGAGGGTGATAAAACCCCTGATATAGACCTTAACTTCAGTGGCGAATATCAATCAAGCTCACACAGATATACAGAGGAGCTGTTTGGTAAGGATAACGTATTTAAAGCTGGTACAATAGCTACTGTTGCCGACAAAACAGCATACGGCTATGTAAAGAAATATGTTGAAGAAACAGGTGCACTACTTAATAAAGCAGAAATGGAAAGACTATCCATAGGCTGTACCGGTGTAAAACGAACTACAGGTCAGCATCCAGGAGGAATGGTTGTTGTACCAAGAGGTATGGAGGTTTACGATTTCTGCCCTGTACAACGTCCTGCAAATAAACAGGACTCCGACAACATTACAACTCACTTCGATTTCCATTCTATTCACGATACCATTTGTAAGCTTGATGAGCTTGGACACGATGTTCCTACAATTTATCACTATCTTGAATTATTCACAGGTATACCTGTTATGGATGTTTCAATGAGTGATGAACGAGTAATATCATTATTTACATCACCTAAGGAATTGGGAATTAAGCCAGAGGACATAGACTGCGAAACAGGAACATTCTCATTACCAGAGGTTGGTACTCCTTTTGTAAGACAGATGCTTATAGAATGTCAGCCAAAAACATTCTCTGACCTTCTACAAATTTCAGGCTTGTCACACGGTACTGATGTATGGATTGGTAATGCTGCTGATTTGATTAAAGACGGTGTATGTACAATTTCAGAGGTTATCGGTACTAGAGATAGTATTATGACCTACCTTATGCATAAGGGCTTGCCACCTAAAATGGCATTCAAAATAATGGAAATTGTGCGTAAAGGTAACGCAACAAAGCTTCTTACAGAAGAGCATATGCAGGCTATGAAGGATAATAACGTACCACAGTGGTATATTGACTCATGTATGAAAATCAAGTATATGTTCCCTAAGGCTCACGCTGCTGCATATATGATTGCTACCTTGCGACTTGGTTGGTATAAGGTTCATAAGCCTGTTGAATATTATGCAGCTTATTTTACAGTAAGAAGTGATGGCTTTGATGCCATAACAGTTCTTAAAGGTAAAGAGGCAGTAGTTGCTAAGATAAGAGCTATAAAAGATAAACAAAATCAAAATATTGCAACTGCTACTGATAAAACAGAAATGGAAACATTGCAGATAGTAAATGAAATGCTTGCAAGAAATATTTCTGTATTGCCTATTGATATATACAAGTCAGAGGCTAAAATGTTTGTAATAGAGGGTAACAAAATACGTTTACCATTCTGTTCTCTTGCCGGTGTAGGAGAGGCTGCGGCTCTTAGCCTTGCTGAGGGTGGTAAACAAGGAGAGTATTTATCTATCGAGGAATTAAAGTCTCGTACAGGTGTTTCAACAGCTGTTATAGAAACATTAAAGGAATCAGGTGCTTTAAAGGATATTCCTGAAAGTAGCCAAATGTCATTATTTTAAGAGTGGAGGAATAAGATGAGTAAGAAAAAGTTTAAACAAATAATGCTCCTAATACTATTTGCAGTTGCAGTACTTTTTATAGTAAATAATGTTGCTGTTATCTGGAAATGGTTAGGAACATTCGTAACGGTTGCTATGCCGTTTATTATAGGTTTCTGTATAGCCTATATAATTAATAAGCCTTATGTCTTCTTTTCAGATAAAATGCTTATTAAAATGGATAAAAGTAAAATAGAGTTTATAAAGAAAATGAGAAAACCACTTTCTTTATTATTAGCCTATATATTGGTTTTAGGTATAGTAGGCTTTTTGATTGGTATAATTATCCCACAGCTTGTAGAGAGCTTTAATACATTGGCTACAAACTTTGGTGGCTATGCTGATTCATTTAAGGCGTGGATAGTATCTGTAGCTAAGCAATTTTTAAATATCGAAATTAAAGATGATAACGATTTATTCAATATGGTTAACGATTTAGTTGCTATGATTACAGGTGGAGAAATTCTGGAATATGTAAGTGATTTTGCATCAGACTTTGCAAATAAACTTCCAAGCCTATTCGATACTGCAGTTAAATTCACATCAAATCTATACAATGTTGTTATAGGTATTATTATTTCAGTATACTTCCTAGGATGTAAAGAAAAGCTTATGTATCAGTGCAAGAAGTTTACTGTAGCATATTTCCCTGAAAAGGCATTACCAAAAACCTTTGAGGTTGTAGAACTTACAGATAAAATATTCGGTAAATATGTTTATGGTAGAATTATCGGCTCTATGATTATCGCAATGATTTGCTTTATAGGTATGAGTATTTTCAAATTCGATTATCCATTGCTTATCAGTGTTATTATAGGTATAACAAATATTATACCTGTATTCGGTCCATTTATCGGAATAATACCTAGTATACTTATACTTCTATTTATTAATCCACTTGAAGCAGTATGGTTTACAATATTTATCATTATTCTACAGCAGGTTGATGCTAACCTAATCGAACCAAAGGTAATGGGTTCATCAATCGGTATTTCAGGATTCTGGGTAATAGCAAGTGTAATAATTGGTGGAGGCTTGTTTGGTGTGCTTGGTATGTTTACAGCTGTGCCTGTATTCTCAGTGTTCTATATTTTAATAGGACGTTCTGTAAACAATAAATTAAAGCAAAAGAATTATCTGCAACAGTTAGGCGAATCACCTGATGGTGATATTATGAAAGATAGCGAAAAACATGGGGTAGCCATTAAAGATTTAAAGCTTTATAAGGTTATCAGAAAAAATGTTGCAAATAAAACAAATAAGCAGAATAAATAATAGTAAAACTTAAAGGAAGAAAGTATAAATATTACTTTCTTCCTTGTTATGGTTGACAATATCATTTCACTGTGCTATTATAGTAGCACGCTAAAGCGAAAAAGGAGAAATAAAATGAAGAAGTACAATAAACTAACTCCCGAGGGTACCAGAGATTTACTTTTTGAGGAATCAACAGCAATAAATAAGGTTAGTAATATAATAGATGAGGTTTTCAAGTCAAAGGGTTATCATCAGGTTATAACACCTGCACTTGAATTTTACGATACATTTACATTAAGTGGTTTTGGATATCTGTCAGAGGAGATCTTTATTTCTACTGATAAAAAGGGCAGATTACTTGCAATGCGTCCTGACTCTACTGTACCAATGGCAAGAGTAGTTTCAACAAGACTACAGGACGAGGTTGCACCAATAAGACTTTGCTATAATCAGCCAATCTACCATAATAATAAGTCGCTTGCAGGTAGAAGTAATGAAACTCGTCAGGCTGGTATGGAGCTTATAGGAGCAGGTGGTAAAAGAGCTGATTTAGAGCTTGTTATATCATCAATTGAAATACTCGAGAAAATCACACCTGATTTCCGTATAGAGTTAGGTCACGCAGTATTCCTAAAGGCGATTTTGAATAAGCTTACAATTAACGATGACAAAAAAGAAGAAATCAGAGATTACATAGAATCTAAAAACTATTCTGCACTAACAACATTACTTGACGAAATCCCACAGAATGATACAACAAAGGCACTTAAAAAGCTACCAAGATTATTCGGTGGAGAAGAGGTATTCAGTAAAGCCTTACCACTATTTCAGGGTACAGAGGCAGAGTCAGCGTTATTCTACCTAAAGGATTTATACAGAGAGCTATCTAAGGTATTGCCAGAGGATAAGCTAATGATTGACCTTGGAATGGTACAGAAAAATGACTATTACAGTGATATGATTTTCTGTGGTTATGTACAGGGTAGTGGTGATGCTGTACTAACAGGTGGTAGATACGACCATTTACTTAACCAGTTTGATAAATCAAGCTGTGCAGCAGGCTTTGGTGTAAATGTAGATGAGCTTGCAAGAATTTATATGGCTATAAATGGTGCTGATACACCTAAAATTGCTGACATTATGGTACATGGTGATGACGGCTTTGAGATTGATGCACTAAAGGTAAAAGAAGAGCTTACAGCACAAGGCTATACTTGTGAATACAGCGTATTTCCATCAGAAGACAGTGCAAAATACTATGCTCAGAAAAAGGGTATAAAAAAGCTTTGTGTAGTTAATGTAAATACAAGAATAGACGAAATTTAACGGGATTGAGGATATAAAAATTATGAAACCACTTAGAATTGCACTTACAAAGGGCAGACTTGAAAAGGATACAATCACTCTGCTTGAAGAGCTTGGATATGATTGTTCAGCAGTAAGAAATAAAGGCAGACGTCTTATTTTACCAATAGGTAATGGAGAAATTGAAGCAGTGCTTGCAAAGGCTGCAGATGTTATTACATATGTAGAGCATGGTGTATGTGATTTAGGTGTAGTAGGTAAAGATACTATACTTGAAAACGGTACAAAGTTTTTTGAGCTTTTAGACCTCGGCTTTGGCAGATGTAAATTTGCTTTAGCTGGTAAAAAAGGCACAGATTTTTACGCTGGACATAATGTAAAAACAATCGCAACAAAATACCCAAATGTAGCTCGTTCACATTTTGAGAAAAAGGGTATGGATATACATTGTATTAAAATAGAGGGTAGCGTAGAGCTTGCTCCACTTTTAGAGCTTTCTGATGCAATAGTAGATATTGTAGAAACAGGCTCAACACTTAAAGAAAACGGACTAGAGGTATTTGAGGATATAGTGCCAATTTCAGCAAGACTAATCGCAAATACAGCCTCACTAAAATTCCGTAAGAAAGAAATTGAAGAAATAGTAGATAAAATCTATGGTAAGATAAACGAATAAAATCAGGAGATTTTTAATATGATTACAAAGGTAATAGCAAACGGTAAAGCCGAGTATGATTTTATATCAGATTTAAAGGCTCGCTGTGATAATAACGACAAAGATGTAACAGCTATTGTGTCAGATATTCTTGCTAATGTTAAGCAAAACGGTGACAAAGCTGTAAATGAATACACACTTAAATTTGACGGTTCAAGCATAGAGAACCCAGAAATTACAAAGGAAGAGCTAAAGGAATATGCACAGCTTTGCAACAAAGAGGTTTATTCTTCGCTTGAAAAGGCTGCTGTAAATATCCGTGACTTCCACCAGCGTCAGCTACAGCAAAGCTGGCTTACAACTAAGAACAACGGTGTAATTCTCGGTCAGCGTGTAAGAGGTTTAAAAAGAGTTGGTATCTATGTACCAGGTGGTACAGCTGCATATCCATCATCTGTACTTATGAACGCTATACCAGCTAAAATTGCAGGCTGTGAAGAAATTGTAATGGTTACACCACCATCAAAAGAAGGCAAACCAAACCCAGATATTATGGCAGCTGCTTATATTGCAGGTGTAGACAGAGTGTTCCTTATGGGTGGTGCTCAGGCTGTTGCAGCACTTGCTTATGGTACAGAGACTGTTCCAAAGGTAGATAAAATAGTAGGTCCTGGTAATATCTTCGTTGCAACAGCTAAAAAGCTACTTTTTGGTACTGTTGATATTGATATGATTGCAGGCCCTTCAGAAATTCTTGTAATTGCTGATAAAACAGCAAAAGCAGATTATCTAGCGGCTGACCTTATGTCACAGGCAGAGCACGATGTGCTAGCTTCTTCAATTTTGCTTACAGATAACGAAGCCTTAGCTGATAGTGTAATTGACGAGCTTAAAAAGCAGAGTGCAACATTAAGCCGTAAAGAAATTATAGAAAAATCACTTAAAGATTATGGTGTAATTATTGTTTGCCGTAATATTAACGAAGCAGTAGACTTTGCTAATATTTTAGCACCAGAGCACCTAGAGGTTTGTGTTGAAAACCCAATGGAGTATATCGGTAAGCTAGACAATGCAGGCTCAGTATTTTTGGGTAATTATTCACCAGAGCCACTGGGAGATTACTTTGCAGGTCCTAACCACGTATTACCAACAAGTGGTACAGCAAAATTCTTCTCACCACTTTCAGTAGATAGCTTTATTAAAAAATCAAGCTTTATCTACTATACAAAAGAAGCCTTACTTGCAGATGCAGATGATATTATCCGTATTGCAAATGCAGAGGGCTTAACAGCACACGCTAATTCAATTATCGTGCGTAAAGAAAACGAAAACAAAAACAAGGACTGATAATCAGTGTATAAATTAAATAAAAAAATATGTGAGCTTACACCTTATTCACCGATTACAGGTGATTATAGTATAAGACTAGACGCAAACGAATCTTGCTTTAATCTGCCCGATGATATTATCGAGCAGATTAAAGAAGCAGTTGCAAAAGTTGACTACAACCGTTACCCAGACCCTTATGCAACCGACCTGTGCAAGGCTTTTGCAGATTATTATGGTATTAACTGCGAAAATGTAACAGCTTTTAATGGTTCAGACGAGCTTATTACTGTGCTTATGTCATCATTTTTTATGTCTGGTGATACAGTTGTTACAGTAGAGCCTGATTTTTCTATGTATCGCTTTTATACCTCAATAGCAGAGCTTAACTGTGTAATAGCTACTAAAAATGCAGATTTAACAGTAGATATAGATTCTGTTATTGATACAGTAAAGAAAAATAATGCTAAGGGTGTTATTTTTTCTAACCCTTGTAACCCTACATCAAAGGGTATAAGCAGAGAAGATGTAATAAAGCTTATAACATCAGTAGATGCACTTGTAATTCTTGATGAAGCCTATATGGATTTTTGGAATACATCATTGCTTGATGTTGTAAATGATTACGATAATCTTATTATTATGCGTACAGCATCAAAGGCTATTGGTGCTGCAGCTATAAGACTTGGCTTTGCTGTAACAAATAAGGTGAACTCAACAGCTCTTAAAGCTGTAAAATCACCATATAATGTCAATACAGTTTCACAAAAAATAGGCGAATTGATATATAATAATAAAGAATTTCTACAAAACAGAAGAAACACTATTGTATCTTTAAGAGAAAGTTTGTATAATGATCTAAAAGAGATTGAAAAGGAAAATCCAGACAAATTGTCATTAGTAAGTGGTTACTCAAACTTTATATTTATAAAAACACCACTTAGCAAAGAGATTTTCAATTTCTTTTTGAGTAAGGGAGTAGCTATACGATTGATGAATGATTATCTTCGTATTACAGCCGGAACAGAGAATGAAAACAAGGCTGTAGTAAAGCTACTGAATGAATTTTTTAATTAAGAGGTAGCTTCTATGAGAAGTGCAGTTGCAGAAAGAAAAACAAAAGAAACAGAAATATATATTTCATTGAATTTAGATGGTGGCAGTGTTGAAATAGATACAGGCATAGGCTTTTTCGACCATATGCTTACAGCCTTTGCTGTACACGGTGGGCTTGGACTAACAGTAAAGGTAAAGGGCGATTTAGAGGTTGACTGTCATCACACAATAGAAGATACAGGCATTGTATTAGGCAAAGCGTTTAACGAGGCTTTAGGGAATAAGGGTGGTATTGAAAGATACGGTTCTTTTTATATCCCAATGGATGAAGCACTTGCCTTTGCCAGTGTTGATATAAGTGGCAGACCATTTTTAGTTTACAATGCAAAGTATCCACAGGCTGTTGTAGGTGCATATGATTGCTGTATGACAGAGGAATTTTTCAGAGCCTTTGCTTTTAATGCAGGTATTACACTTCATATAAACAGCGAGTATGGCTCAAATAGTCATCATATTATCGAGGCTATATTTAAAGCAGTTGCACATGCAATGAAAACTGCTATGACTACAACAGATAATTCACAGGCACTTTCTACAAAAGGCTCTCTTGATTAATTGTTTGTTTGAAAGGAGCGATTTTTTATTATGATTATTTTACCCGCTATTGATATAAAAGACGGTGAGTGTGTAAGACTTCAGCGAGGTGACTACAACACTGTAGAAAAGGTTGCAGAAAATCCATATATTACAGCACAAGGCTTTAAGGATGCAGGTGCAACTTGGATGCATATGGTAGACCTTGATGGAGCAAAGGATGCCTCTATACAGAACAAGGATTTAATTTTAGATGTAGCTAAATCATCTGGGTTAAATGTTGAAGTAGGTGGAGGAATCCGTAATATGCAGAGAGTTGAGATGTACCTTAATAATGGTATCAACAGAGTAATTCTTGGCTCAGCTGCTGTAAAAAATCCTGATTTTGTTAAAGAGGCTGTTAAGGAATACGGTGACAAAATTGCTGTAGGAATTGACGCTATGAATGGAATGGTGTGTGCAGAGGGTTGGATAGACCAATCTGAAATTGAATATATAGAGCTTGCAAAAAGAATGGAGGATATAGGCGTACAGTATATAATCTTTACAGATATATCTAAAGATGGTATGCTGTCAGGTCCTAATCTTACTCAGCTTGACGCTCTACAGCAGGCTGTATCATGCAATATTATTGCAAGTGGTGGTATTTCTTGCCTAAAGGATATTCTTAATGTATCAGCTTTAAAGCTTTATGGTACAATAACAGGCAGAGCAATATACACTGGAGATTTAGATTTGAAGGCAGCTATAAAGGCATCTTCATTATCTGACGAAATAGTAAACAGGGAGATAGCAAATGGATTTTGATAAGTTTTTTAAAAAGAGCGAGCTAATACCTGCCATCATTCAAGAAAAGTCAACAGGTGAGGTTTTAATGCTTGCATATATGAACAGAGAGTCAATGCAAAAAACCTTTGAAACAGGCTACACTTGGTTTTATAGTCGTTCAAGACAAGAGCTATGGAATAAGGGTGCAACATCAGGTCATCTTCAAAAGGTTATTGATATTTATGGTGACTGTGATGATGATACTTTACTTATAACTGTTGAACAGACAGGTGCAGCTTGCCATACAGGTAATCACAGCTGTTTTTATACAAATCTAAAAAGTTTTAATACAGGAGAATAATAAAATGAGTAACGATGTTTTACAGGCTCTTTACCAAACAGTAATTGAGCGTAAAGAAAATCCACAGGAGGGCTCTTATACCTGCTATCTTTTAGATAAGGGTCTTGATAAAATTCTTAAAAAGGTAGGCGAGGAGTGCAGTGAAACAATTATCGCTGCTAAGAATAACGATAATTCAGAAACTGTTTACGAAATTGCTGACCTTATCTATCATCTTACAGTTATGATGGTAAATCAGGGCATAGAGATGGACTCTGTACTTGCAGAGCTTGATAAGAGAAGTGCAAAAACAGGCAATCTTAAAACATTCCATCAGGTTGATAAAAATTCATAATATAAATTACCAAAGCTGTCTTATACAAAACGTAAGACAGCTAATGAAAGTATAATAATGATAATCACGGTTATGTGTATTATGCTTGTTTTTCTTTGCTTGTGATATAATGAAAGAAAAGCGAGGCTATAGCGATATGAGATGTAAAAACAGAAATTGCAACAGAGAAATAGGTGATTTTCCGTTCTGTCCGTGGTGTGGCAAAGAACAAAATAGCAGTAAAAAAGAGGTTAAACGACCTAAAAGAGCAAACGGAACTGGAAGCGTATATAAAAGAAAAGACAACAAATCTAATCCCTATGGAGCTATGAGTAGCTCAACTAGTGGAGAGAGGATGTTTATTGGAAATTACCCTACTAAATATGACGCAATAAAAGCTCTGGAGCAATACGAAAGTAATTCTATCACAAATCCTAACGCTAATAAAAACGTTACTATAGAATACATCTATTTAAATTATGTGGAGCAAAGTGTTGAAACACTTAGTGAGTCAGCTCAGAAATCTGCACGAATGGCCTGGACAAGATTACGCACCATTCACAAAGCAAAAATCAAAGATTTAAGAACAAATGATTTGCAAAAAATAATAGATTTTTACGCTCACAATCACCAAAAAACTGATAGTAAGGGAAACCTCTACTATATTAATAGCAAGGGCAAGGAAACCACTGAAAAAACAAATACCCCTAAAATGCAAAAGCCTTTATCAAAAGGTACACTTGAGCAGATAAAAATACTTTTATCTAAAATTTATAAGGTTGCTGAGGCAAATGACTGGGTAGTTAAAAATTACTCTGCTTTTATAAGCATAACTACTCCGACCGAGAAGAAAAACAATAAATCTCGCTTTACAGAAAAAGACTTAGCTAATTTCAAGGAACATCTTGAGGAATATGAGTATTTAGATTATGTATTATGTTTATGCTATTTAAATTTCCGTATTTCTGAATTTCTCGAGCTTACAATAGACAGCTATCATATATCAGAGGACGGAATTCCATATTTTCAAGCGGGTAAAAAAACCACAGCGGGAAGCAACCGAATTATTCCGATTCATCCTCAGATTCAACCTTTAGTAAACAGATGTATTGACCGAAACGGAAAAACAATTTTCTGTGATAAAGAAACTTTAAAGCAAATGGAGCAATCAAACTTTAGATACAGATTTGATAAGCTTATGCGAAGCTTTGGATTCGGTCCGGAATACACGCCGCATTCTTGCCGTAGAACCTTCTCAACCAGAATGTCAGCAACAGGTGTAAGCGACGCAGACCTGACAGCTTTGATGGGACACACAAACATTGATGTTGATATCAATTACTATATAAATCAAGAGGTAAAAACTCTTTATGATGCTGTAAGAAAAATGGATTAAATTCAAAAAAGCCTCTCTCCTAGCTGTATTGCAACATAATTGCAACGAACATGGCGAAAATTCGCCATTAAAAGCCCTTTCAAGATTAATACTAATAATCTTGAAAGGGCTTTTAATGGATTATTATTCTTTCAAACAAAAATTGGTTGAATCTGTTTATTTTTTAGAGCAAGCTCTATTGTCATAGGAATTTTTGAAAAGTCTGCCACTAATGAATTTGGTTTTTTTATAACATCATCCTGAGCTAATGGCACAAGATAAATATTTTTATAATTAATTATTCTTCCGAGATTTTGAGCCGAAATACCCAAAGCGTCGTTTGAAGCCAAAGCTATTATTATTGGTTTACCAACTCTTAGCAGGGATTTTGCAGCCATAGTTACGCTTGTATCGGTAATACCATTACAAAGCTTTGCAAGTGTATTACTTGTACAGGGCGCTATTAACATTACATCGCACATATCTTTTGGTCCCAAAGGCTCTACACCTTTTATTGTATTTATCATTTTTTTCTCACAAATATTTTCTATCTGTTCAATAAAATCTTTTGCCATACCAAAACGTGTATCTGTAGTTGAGGCGTTTTGCGACATAATAGGTATAATGTCGTAACTCTTATCTTTTAGCAATTGCATTTGTGGTATTACATTTGCAAAGGTACAATACGAGCCACACATGGCAAATGCTATTCTGGTGCTGCTCACTCTTTTTCCTCCTCAAGAATATTAAAGATAGTATTTTTTATAATTTCTCCCGATGTTTTTGGGGCTACCTTTCCAGGCAACGACAATGCGTGTATTGTAGGTATACCCATTCTTTTAGCACTTTCAAAATCCACTCCTCCTGGCAAAGAGGCTAAATCTATTATTAAGGCATTTGTTGCAATTCTAGCCATAATATGAGCATCTAAAATTTGTGCAGGCACCGTATTAAAAATAATATCAAAATTTCCACTGGTTATTAAGTTTTTGTGTTCTATTGGAGTGTAACCGTTTAATTTAATCCATGCTAATGATTCCTTTCGACGGGCTGAAACATACACATCAGCACCTAAGCCTTTCAGCATTTGAGCAAGTACCTTTCCTATTCTTCCGTACCCTGTTATCAGACATTTTGAACAGTTTATAGTTCCAAGGTGTTCTCGCATTGCTATCTCAATTGCACCCTCAGCTGTAGGTACAGCATTACAAACCTGCCTTTCCTCTCTGTTTAAAAAATCATAAACCTTTACATCCTGCCAGTGTTTGCTTGTTTTTATAAGCTTATCTTTCATTGGGCAAAACACAATTTTGCCCCTGAACATTCTTGCAAATTCATCGTTAAAAATAATTTTGCCTGTTGAATAAGGGGTATTTAGTGTGGCACCATCTTTAGTTACTGGTAAAGGCAAAATTATAATATCACTGCATAATATACACTCTTCTAACCCCATAGAACCACCAAATGACTCTACGAGCTTACCAAGCTTTTCAAAACAACTAAGATAAACAGTGTAACCGTCTGCTGCTATCATTCTTGCCGTTGCAAGCTGACGTCTATCACCGCCTATTATTCCAAAAGTTTCTATATTCATCATACTATACCTCTCCACACAAAAAATAATACGGTTACTATATAATATGTTATATTGATAAATTTGTGTACACCGACAATAAAAAGTATAAAGCAGAGAATATTTGATTTTTTACTTTTATCAAATACTCTCTGCTTTAGGTTTATACTATTTTTCTCTTTGAAGTCTGAAATCTACAGAACGTTTTAGATAATCAAGATATTCTACATCTTGACACATAGCTTTTGAAGGTATGTCTGAAAGCTTAGCAACAGGTCTGCCATTAACATACTGTAGCTTGATTACGATATTAAGTGCCTTTTCACAGGTATCGTTAGAACAGAATGTACCTATACCAAAAGAAACCTTTGCTCTGCCAGCAAAATAATCATATAATGCCTGTGCTCTGTCAAAATCAAGGCTATCGCTAAATAATAATAGCTTTGTTTTAGGGTCAACACCGTAGCTTTGGTAATGCTCAATCATCTTTTCACCCCAAGCAAATGGGTCTCCACTGTCGTGACGTACACCAGTGTAGTTATTAACCATTGAACGATTAAAGTCCATAAGGAAAAGGTCTGTTGTAACTGTGTCTGTAAGTGCTGTACCGTTGTCACCCTGATATTCATCATACCAATCCTGCATAGCAAAATGGTTAGTATAAGCAAGTGGGATTGAATCTATACCCTGATACATCTGTACAAATTCGTGAGCATATGTGCCAATAGGGGTAAGATTATATTTCATTGCAAAATATACGTTTGATGTTCCTACACAGCTTTTTGTTTCTGTTGCAAGGCGTTTTACAACTACCTCTTCCCACTCTCGTGAAAGTCTTCTTCTACAACCAAACTCTGCAAATTTAAATGTGTATGTACCATCATTTAATGCCTTTATCTTTTTATCTAGCTTTTCTTCTGCTGACTTTAGTAAAATATTATAGTTATAAGACATTCTAAAATATACTTCGTTTACAATTTCAAGTAGATATATCTCAAACTGCATTGCTGAAAATAATGGACCATCAACAACTATACTAAGCTCACCATTATCGCTTAGGGTAACTGTAACATAATCTCTAATGGGATGCCATAATCTTAAAAATTCTACATAGTCATTTTTTATAAAACGGATTGAGCGAAGATAATTCAGCTCTTCCTTTGTAAATCTCAATGTGCATAGGTGATCAATCTGTGCATTAATTTCTTCTGCCATTTCAGCTGTAAATACTACATCTTTATTACGGCATTTAAAGAAATATTGTCCACATAGGTCGGTATGCTTATGAAAAATAACCTGATTCATATTAAATTTATACAGGTCTGTATCAAGCAAAGATATAACTATAGGTTCTAATCTCATTTTACTTACATCCTTTCAGATAATCAAATACTGTCTGTGTTAAGATTGTCTTTGCACGCATAAACTGTGCTTCTTAGCTCTTCGTACTCATTCCACAGCTTTTCACTAGTGTATTTTTTCCATTCTTCAATTTCTCCGTTTATGAGATGCTCACGCATCTGTGTTGCTGAAACATCAATTGTTTTAGGTATATATAGCTCTGCTACCAAAAGCCCCTGTACACTATCAAACCAGTCTAGTCTGCGTTCTTCTTTTCCAGAGATAAGTAAATCGGGTGCTTTATTAAATCTCTCATATACATTTTTTAGTACATAGTCACCCCATTTTGAATTATTGCCTACCCCAATATCAGGTAACGGATAAATGTTAATTTCATCTCCAAACACTTTTCTTAATATTCTGTTTCGTGTTTCGTATGAAAATGGATTTTTCAAGGTGCCACTTTCCTGTGATGAACCAACAAAAATTCCAACCTGTTCACATAATTCGATTGCTTTTCTTATAATTTCTTCGTGTCCTGTGTGGAATGTTTGAAATCGTCCTACAAGAACGCCTAGTTTATATGGTTTTTTATTCATATAATCACCCCTAAATAATTTATTAAAACTCTGGCTTAAAAACAGGCATAAGCTCTAGCTTAAATAAATTCATTTTATGCAATCGGTCAATTTTTTCTTTCTTTTCCTGATCCTCAATTACTCCCTCACGGATATAACGATCTAACTCAGCATAAGTAAAGCCAAGATTATCTTCATCTGTTTTTCCACACAAGCCATCTATTGGAACCTTATCAACCAAAACATCAGGAATATTAAGAAGTCTGCCTATTTTCTTCATTTCGTCAACTGTAAGATTTGAACAAGGAGAAAAGTCACCTACAGAATCTCCGTATCTTGTAGAATAACCAACCCAATCTTCAGAAAGATTACAGGTATTTGCTACACGTCCGTTGTGGCTTTGTGATACAGCATACAAAGTAGCCATACGAACTCTTGGCATTAAATTAACTATACTCTGTGTTGAAAGCTCAAACGGAATACTGCTTTTAAGTGCATCTACTGCTTCTTTGATGTTTACTATATAATGCTTAATTTCTAATGAATCTACTAAAAGCTGTGCCATATCAATATCGTGCTGTTCACCATATGGCATTAATACGCCGATAACACGGTCTTTACCAAGAGCCTCTACACATAATGCCGCTACAATAGAGCTGTCTTTACCACCAGATATACCTACTACTGCATTACAACCCTTTCCGTTTTTCTCAAAAAAATCTCTAATCCACTGAACACAATCGTTCTTAACTTTCTCTGCATTAAAATTCATAATATCACCCTCATTATTTTATTTCTATCTGACAGCTTCTCATTGTATTAAGTGCTGCCAAGTGGCTTTGTACAGTAACTCCTGCACAGCATTTTTCGTCAACTGATACATTAGCTTCTGGAAAATGTGCTTTAATCATAAGAGCATTGCTTACAACACAAATATCAGTACATAACCCTACAAGCTCTACAGTAAATTCTTCACCTTTACTAGCCTCTTTAATCAACTCTGGCAAATCAACTGAGCCAAATGTTACTTTCTCTACTGGAGTATATCCTCTTTTTTCCAGTGCTAATGCAACATTTTTATCAAGCCTCCAACCGTCTGTACCTTTTATACAGTGAGGTACAGGAAGATTTTTTCCTTCAGAAGTTTGCATATAGTTTTCAAAGTGTGTATCAAAGGTTGCAAAGATTTCACCATTAAATCTGTTTATTTTTTCAACAACAGTAGGTACGATTTTTACTGCTTCCTGAGTTCCAAGTGCACCATCTACAAAATCCTTTTGCATATCAACAACTACTAAAAAGTTTTTCATAGCTCATTTTCCTTTCTTATTAATTTATCGTAAAAATCATAAATTGAATGTCCCAGCATAGCTTCAATTTCAGCTTTTTGTGCTGTGGCTGTTTCTTTATGATATTGTGACTTATAATGTGTCCCTTTTCGAGATTCTATATCCTCTATTCTCTGCTCTAAGGTTGTGCCACCTGTATGAAGACACAGTAAATCACAGGTCTGAACAATTTTATCATACATTGTATTTTTATGTTCCTCTATAAAAGCCTTTACCTCTTTATAACCTCTGCTTTCAGGTTCAAGAAAGCAACCACAGATACATTCAATATCATTATTCAAAAATGAGTGAGTAAGGCAAATGTAAGCGTATTCATCATATCCATTATTTTTCAAATATTCGTATCCTGCGTAAATATGATTATCTGGTTCGATTTTTCTTCCTATATCGTGAAGATAACCTAAAACTGTTGCATACTGTGAGTCTAATCCTAGTTCCTTTGCAATCATTCCTGCTAAATCCCCAACATATCTGCAATGAGTTACATACTGAATATTTTCAGGTGTATCAAGCCCTTCTATCAGAAGTTTGTAGGCTTCCTTTTCATTTAGCTTCATTTTAAACACTTACCTTCTTTCTGTAAAGCATAGCAGGTCTATGCCCTGCACCCTGTGTAAAATTGCCTGTTTCTTCAACATACTCACAAACTTTTCTTCTGAAGTTTGCAGGCACTGTAGAAATACCTGTTATAGTTTCCTGAACCTTTTGAAGTGATGCCAAAGTAAATTCAAAAGGTAAAAAGTCAAAAATTAATTCAAAATTAGTTGCTCGTCTTTTTAAAGCTTTAAGTGATGTTAAAATAATCTTAGCATGGTCAAAAGCCAATACATCATTATTTTCTACTTCATATTGATTCATTCCAAGTGGTGACTTAGTTTCATTAATTTGAATATACAGCTTCATTTCATCGCTTGTAAGCTCAAGAATATATTTACCCTGTTGCTGTTCCTGTAAACTTATATCAAACCATTTTGTGTTTTTTGCATCTGTTCCTGCAATAGCTTTTGGTTCTTGACTGAAAATACAGGTAAAAGCATTAGAGATAATTCTTCCTCTTGGGTCACGATTAATTGCACTAAAAACACCTGTATAAACGAGAGTGGTAGGCTTGACATTTGTTTCTTCTATAACCTCACGAAGTGCAGCCTCTTCAACTGTTTCGTCCATTTTTACAAATCCACCTGGTAATGCCCACATTCCTTTAAAAGGATGTTCACCTCTTTCTATAAGAAGAACAGATAGCTTACTGACAGGGTCTTTACGAAAGCTTTCTGTATTTTCTGAACGCATAGTAAATACAACAATATCTGTAGCAACTGATGGTCGATCATAGCTTTCTATATTATAATTTTCCAAAAAAGTCTTTTCACTACTCATATACAACTCACCCCCTTTTAATTTCAGATAATATTAAAAACAGATAGTAAGATATCTGTTTTTTTTATCTGTTTGTTATTTACAAGTTGATAATATCACAACACAAGTAACAAGTCAAGAGCTTTTATTTATTTTTTATATTTTATTAAATTGCAATAACAAATTGAACACTTTTTAGAATAAAGCCCGGCTTTTCTAAGCCGGCTTAATTTCCAACAAGCACGGACATCTAACGGTGTCAAGGTCGCCGTAAGGCGAGGCGTAGCCGATACCTTGACG
>JAXJUF010000028.1:0-17841 GCA_036309185.1 Acutalibacteraceae bacterium | reverse complement strand
TTGCTCATTTGTGGTACAATATATATTGTTCATAGTGATTTTCCTCCTGTTAGGTTGGTGTGGTAACTTTATTCTAACATCGTGGTTCATCACTGTGAACCTTTTTTTATTTATCTGTTCAATTTCATTTTACAATTTACCTTTATTTATTTTTTATATTTTGGGGCTCTATAATAAATGTTGGATTGCAAGACTTAATTATTACAAATATTAAAGAATCAGATAGGACATTAAAAATATTTGCTAAATTAGATGTTAAAATCAAGCAGGAGGCTACATATTTAATAACCTATGTAAGATATTATCAGATGGCCTTTTCCGTTGTTTGTCCATTTTCAAACCTTGTGTTTTTTATGAATACATATGCAACCTCCTAAATAAACGTATTAATACTTTTTTGTCTTTTAAGACGATCAATTATTAGTTTTCTGAAATTTTCTGGTTCTATTACTTCAACCATAGGACCAAAACTCAAAATACGAATAACCATTTCTGTTTCATCTGTTTTATTGTATTTAATATGTATCAGGTATCTTTTCTCATCTATTCGTTCTACTTGTTTTTCAAAATGTGCAAAATGCAACAAGGTTCTTTCAAGGGCATTACGTTCATCGAGAATACGTAGTGTTAAAGACTCCTTTGAGGATAAAATAGTATGATGAGTGGCAGGATTAGAATCAAAACATATCTCACAGGATATAATACGGGCAAGATTTATAGTTCCACCATAACGGCTTCCTGTGCTAATAAGGCGAAATTTATCATCCTTTTCAGAATACTCTAGACGCTGAGGCATAACCGTAACTGAGGTGACAACGCCCTTACGATTAATCATATTTATTTTCAATGACTGCTTTTTATTTAATGCTGATAGTATAATCTGAAATCTTTTGATATACTCTTCATCCTCGTATGGATCACCATCACTATATCTGTCATAAATATAATAGTCCTCTGAGGTGAATAATGGTTCAATATTCTCAAGTGCTGAAAAATCCACACCAAACAGCTTTATACGTGGGTCAAGAAAAATTGCTTTGAGCCATTGCTTTTGAGTTAGTGTTAGAGGCATTGTAGGTATATGCTGAATAGGTGTAGTCATATCTGATTTTACAAGCTGCCATTTTTCACTTTTAAGTGAAGGCAAAATAGTTAGCACACTTTCTCCAAAAGCATTTTCGCTAACTATTTTATTGATAACCTTTTCATCAGTATTACCATTTAATATACTTGCAATGATTTTAGCTACTGTATTATAGTAGGCAGAGTAAATTTCGTTGAATATCATATCTACACCTCCTCAATACCATAAATGCGATACATTTCTTTAATATCATTTTTAAATCGCTTTTCAAGCGTTTTATTTGAAAAATTAAGCTCTGTTATTCTACAAATAAAGGTTCTTATCCAGGGAATCATTTCGCTTATATCATAAACATCTGCTGTAAAACGATATTTGTTATCGTCAAGCTTTTCGATTTCTCCTACTCTTTTCTCTCGTTCAAGCCTTTGGATAATATACTCTTCATTATCTGCAACTTTAACAGTAAACTCTACGTGTTCAAGACACTCTAAATCATCGTGCTTGCGATTTGTTGAAACACCCCACATTTTTGATTTCATATTATCAAGCTCTGCTCTTAATTCATCAAAACGAGGGGTTGGCTCTTCGATTTTTACATTAGATAGATAATCAATTCTAAATGACTTAATCACATTAAAATCTGGCTGATAGGCCAGTAAGTGCTGTCTTCCGTTTTGAACACTAATAAAAATTTGCAAAGGAATAATTCTATTTTTTTGAGGCTCATCTACACGACGGCTCAGGTTGTCAATAGTAATAATGCTTTTTTCGTGCATTGCTTTAAACAGTACAGCCATTATGTCACTATCTATTGCAGAGGTTATGTAGTGATGCTTAAAGCTAAAGCTACTGTTTTGTTCATCTTGTTTATCAAGCAGAAAGGAACCAATAACACCACAAGGGGCAATCTCTGAATAAAAATTAAGCACATCGGTTATATCTGGTAAATCAAGATTATCTGCACGACGATACATCATTTTTCTACCATTTTTTTGAACTGCAATAATCCCTTGTGCTATATATTCCTTTAGCTTTTTTCTGACAGTAGACTCATCAAACATCATAGGAGATTCAAAGCCATCTAGGTACTTGTCTACCTTCTCGAGTATTTCTGTCAATGACATAAGCACTTCAGGAGAATATAGTATATCAAACAAAATAAAATGCAGTGTTATATCTCTATCGGTAAAGCTTTTAGCCTTAAAGGCTTTATAAAATGGATTATACTGTGAAACACGACTATCAATAGAAATAAATACATTTTTACCTTCTGGAGTACGCACAAAGCTCATATGATTACCTAGCCAGCTTTCCATTCTTCTACGCTCGTCATCATAGGATCTAGCACTTTTTTTGTTGTATTCCTCACGACTCTTAAAGCCGTATACATAAAATTCACGCATATAACTGCGTATTTTATCAAAATTTTTGATAAGCTCACTATATGACGACATCGTATCCCCCTTTTTATTCTATAAAACAATTAAAGGCTTTATGTATTATTAGCTTTTTAAAGCAACTACGTAAAACTATTCCTGTATTTTCTTTAAAAGCTCGTTGAGATTTTTAGACTCTATGTGCTGACGGTACCACATTATAAAAATTGCAAGTGCGTAAATTACAGCAGTAATACCTGCAATCAAAATTACACTTAAAGGCTTTTGCTGTGATGGTTCAATACTGGAAACTGTCAAAAACAGCATAATTCCCTCTATAAGTACAAGCTGAATTATATGTCTTACAATCATTTGTTTTAAGGTAAGCTCTTTTTTTGAATAGGTAACAACGGTTGGTAGCATACAAAGTCCTGCCATCACGAATGTATCTATAAAATCCTTATAATGAAGTACTCTGTCTGGTTCTAGTGCATTACCTAAAACGACCTGAGCCAAAAGTATCATCGTTACCAAAAAGAAAAATGTTTGTAGTCTAGGTATTATAAATTCCCTAAAATTCATATTAAGCCTCCCCTTTCAGAGCTTTTTTTAGCTCGGGAACATATTTTCTGGAAATTATCATTTCTTCTCCAGAATAAAGAACAGCTGTAAACCTGCCGTTTAAAGCAGGTTTTATAGAGCTTATCTTCATTAAATTAAGCAAGGTAGATTTTGAAACTCGCAGAAATCGTTTTTCTCTAAGAAGCTCTTCAAATTCGTAGAGCTTCTGCCTTGTTTCGTAAACCTTGCTTTGGGTATAGATAAAGGTTTTATTGTCAACTACCTCAATGTAAAAAACATCTCCCACAGGAATTTCAAACTGTCTATCATCTATAGTGCCTGTAAGCTGGCCCTGTCGTGATTTCACGAAAGTAACTATTTCTTTAACTTCATCTGATATATTATGGCAATGAATTTCTACAACCTCAGGCTGTGTTTTTTCAATTTTAGTAAGTTTTGTAAGCATAATTTAGTATATCGCCTTAATATTAAGCGAACCCTCGTCTTTCAGATAATAATCAAACCAGTTAAGGGTAACCTCGTTTACAGTGTACATAAATTGCTCACTATCAGCATCTCCTGTTCCTAGCATTGAGCTTAGGAAAGGTGAGAACATAGGTAGGTCAGTAAAGTTCATATGTCCTGCATTTTTAAATACAACTGACCGAGCATTTTTAGCATTTTCTACGATATAGTTATTTACATATGTAAAGCCATATGCATAGCTGTTTGCATATGTGTCATTATTTCTTAACTGCTCTATTTCATTATAATCCGACTCTTTTCTAAAATCAAGAAGTGGAATAGGATAAGGCTCGTTTGTATACACACATTCACCGTTTTCAATACCTTTGATTTCACGTAGCATTGAGCCGTCAAAGTCAATAACAGCGTCAATATCTGTACGCTCTCTGCCAAGTGCTACAGCAGTAGCACCACCCATTGAGTGACCTATAAGCCCTATTCTATCTGTATTTGTCTTTGAGATAACATTAAGCACATCAGCTTCATTTTTAGAATAAAAAGCATTATCAAGCTTTCCGTTATTCTTTGCATTCTTTATTGTATCAAGCACAAAATTCATATCATTAGTTCTCAAATCCATCCACTCTTGAGAAAGTGCAAAGGCTTCTTCTATACTTACTCCGTCAACATTTGAAAACTTAACTGCATTTGCGATAAAGTCTTTATCTACGATTACCATACTACCACTAGTATCTTTAGTGAAAAATGCGTGGTGAGGGTGGTCTACAGCAACAACCACATAGCCATTAGAAGCAAGCTCTGCGTATGTTGAATAGTTACTCTGATAATAACCAAAAGCACCATGAGAGAAAATTACAAGAGGAAACTCGCCATCTTTTTCAGGATAGTAGAAATGCAAAGGAACCTCACAATTTGAGCCATCATTTTCAAACTTATCTGTTCTGCTGTGGTCAACAAGTATTGCACTACATTCGCTTATTTCATACTCGCCTGTTACCTCAAGACCATTGTAGTTTGCAAAAACAAAGGAAGGAACCAATGAAAATGCCATAATAATAACAGATAATGCACAGCATAAAATTCTTGCAGGCTTTCGTACATTACCCTCTACCTTTTTGCCTTTAAGAAGAAAACGTATACCTGAAAATACAAAACGAACAGCAAGCACTGCCAACGCACAGGCAAAACGCCATTTCATATAGGTAGTAGGAAGCAGAACAATAAGTAGCAAAATTAATAATTCTGCAAAAATTACCAATGTTCGGTTTTTAAGGAATTTTGACTTCTCGCTACCCTTGGTAAAGGTTAGCACCATAAGTAAAATTTCCAACACTGCGAATAAGATTAAAAATAAAAGTCCCATATAAATCACCTTTCTTAATTGAACTGTGATTATTATATGGAACTTGTTGTTAATTTTCAACACTTTATATGGTAAGATGTATTTTAAGCAGGTAAGATGCATTTTGCACTTCTTGACTTAAACATTCTTACTTTTGTTTGCTGTTTTTTATAGTAAACCCTTACTAAAGCAAAGAAAAAAGTTGGATGTAGCTACTATTTAAATTATTTCTTTGAGTTTCTGATTTACTTCGTTTATACGCTTTTTTACTGCCATATATTGACTAAACCATATAAAGGCGTAAATAACAGCAAAGAGTACAAAGTAAATGATTGCTCCAGGTACAGAATGTTCCATCCACTCAGTAACATAAGCAATAGGCAAACTAACAGTTGAAACCACTAAAAAGTGAATTACTGTTTGTTTTAGAATACTCCAATTATCAAGCTCCCAAATTAAGGACATTCCACCAAATACAGCACCATATAATAATGAGCAGATTGTCTGGAATATAACTGCACCAATTTCACTGCCTATACTTTCTACAAGCGAAGGAACAACAGGGTAATAATTACCGTCAGCAATACATAGTGAAACAATGACACCTACAATCTGAATAATAAACAAACCACCTAACGCACTTAATACACTTCTTTTTAAAACTTCTTTAAACATAAAAACACCTCATATACCTAATATTTTTTTAATTTTTGATACATATCTTCTTGACACATAAGTATCAGACCCATCAGAAAACTTTACACAGATTGTACCTGCTAAGCTAAGGTCAAAGTTTTTAACCTTTTTAAGATTGATTATTTCAGAATTTGATACCCTTACAAATTTTGGTAAACACATTTGCTCTTCAATCTCATAAAGTCGGGTTCTTATTGTATACTCACCATTATCTGTCACAGCAAAAACCTTGCCTTGTCCTGAGTAAAAACGGTAAATATGCTCGGGCTCAAGAACCTCTACGCAGTCATCCTTAAAACCGGTAATAACCTTTGGTAAGTCATCTGAAAGCTTCTTCATAACCTCGTTGACCTCATCTGTAATTTTGTCTGTTTTTATTATGAGTTTTGGAATTTTATATTTTTCGTCAATGCTTATTTCTATTTGCATTGTCTTCCCTCCTTTCGAAATAAAGTATATCAAATCTAAAAAAATATACCACCGTTTTCAGATAGTCGGTCGTTTTTGGATAATATCTGGTAAATTTTTCTCTATATAATTCTATTTCCTTTAAATTTTTATAGCTTTGTTAAGCACTTCTTGGTTAAGGTAAATTCCGAAAAATTTAGCAGAGTCATTTATAGATTATTAAATTTATATTCATTCTGCAATTAATATTCCTTACTGATTTATTTACCATATAAGAACAATAAAGATTATATCACAAAACGAATTTATATTTAACTCTATATTCTTAGCACTACAATTTCGATAGTCAATCATAAGCAGTAGTGCAACAAACGCAAAAAATTTGACCCCAAAAGCTAGAAAACAAAACTAACTTTTGAGGTCAAAGCATTTTTAAAAGTATTACTCTAAATTGTACAATATCATATTATTAAATTTACTGGTTGCCTATTTTTTGCTGTTTGGTGTTATTCTGCAGCCTTAAAATTATAAATAGGCTTTATGTGTGCAATGATTTTAGCAGTAGGTTCGATATTTGCTACAATATCATCCATATTTTTGTAAGCCATAGGTGACTCATCAAGGGTTGCAGTATTTACGCAGGTGGTGTAAATACCTGCCATTTGCTTTTCATACTCTTCCATTGTAAGCTTTTCAAATGCGACAGTGCGAGACATTAAACGACCTGCTCCGTGGGGTGCAGAATAGTTCCAATCTGCATTTCCTTTGCCAATACAGATAAGGCTACCGTCACGCATATTGATTGGGATTAAAAGCTTTTCACCCGATTTTGCAGAAACTGAACCCTTACGCAAAATCATCTCATCTACATCAATATAATTGTGAATAGTTTGGAATGCTTCAAAGCCTGTAATACCTGTCTTTTGTAGCAATATTTCAGCCATCTTCTCACGGTTACGCTTTGCGAATTTCTGACAGATATCTATATCATGTAAATAGTCTTCCATAAATGAGCCATATAGATAACAAAGCTCTTTAGGCGTTGTAGGTTCTTTTTCTTCCCATTCCTTTGCTAATTGCTTTAGGGTAGCTTGAATTTCACTTCTACGCCCCTGTTCTTTATATGTGCGAATGATTTCATCACGCTTTTTAAAATACTCTTCTTTCCCAAGGTTTAAATCAACAGCAATACCTTGATAAAATTCAGCCACTTGTGTGCCAAGATTACGACTGCCAGAGTGGATAATTAAATATTTATTACCATTCTCATCTGTATCAATTTCAATAAAGTGGTTTCCACCACCCAAGGTGCCAAGGCTTCTCTCTAGTCTTTTACTATCCTTAAGATTTCTATAACAACGAAGCTGTGTTAAATCAAAGCGTTCTTGTCTGCCCTCCCAAACATTTCTTCCACAAGGAATAGAATGTGCAACCTCGTCAAACCTTGCAAGATCAATGTCGATTTTACCTAAGTTTATGGTGTACATTCCACAGCCAATATCAACGCCAACCATATTTGGTACAACCTTATCAATGATAGTCATTGTGGTGCCAATGGTACATCCCTTGCCAGCGTGAACATCGGGCATAATTCTAATTTTAGAATTTTCAAAAGCCTTTTCGTTACACACTGCTTCTATTTGAGCTTGAGCAGTAGGTTCAAGCTCATTTGTATAGCATATGGCAGTATTAAATTCACCTTTTATCTCTATCATATAAATCTCCTTTCTTACTTATACAGTACTCTTTAATATACCTGTAAGCTGTGTTAGAACATCTGTATTTCCGTTTAGATTTATATTACCTACATTCTCACAGATACGCTCGATATACTCAAGCTCCTTGAGCTTATAGAGTGTTTTGTTCTCATCCATCAGCTTTGCTGTATTTAGCAAGGATCTGGTTGACGCAACTTCTTCTCTACGAGTAATTACATTAGCTTGAGCACGTTTTTCTGCAACAAGCACGGTATTCATTATTTCTCGGATTTCTCCAGGAAGAATAATATCTTTTACACCAGCATCTGTAATATTAACGAAAAACTCCTCTTCCCTTGCCTTTAGTTTAGCAAATACAAACTCAGACATTTCTGCTTTATTTTCCAAAATTTCATCAAGCTTATATTTACTTACATACTCACGCAAAGCCAGCTGTGCAGCTACATGCATTTGTTCAGCAAAGTCATCAATCTCGGTTTGTATCTTCACATAATCCGTTACACGATAAGTGCATACAAAATTAATACGAAGAGAAACCTTATCCTGTGTTAAAATTTCCTGACCAGTGATATTCATCTGTGTAAGTCTTGTATCAACATATCTTACATCAACCTTAACTCCATTCTTCCAAAAATAATATGTACCTGCATCAAGAACCTTGATGAATTTCTGATTAAAATAGAGACGTGCTTTTTGGTACTCTAAAACCTCTACCTTAGTATAGTATACAGATGGAATTTTTGAGAAGATATACTCAGGAACCTCGGCTGATACCTCTGGTGTAGAGATATCAACAATCTTATACTCGTGATTATCAATCAGTGACCAAAAAGCATATTTACCATGACGTAGAACCGAAACAAATTTTCCGTTTACGAAATGAAGTGCCAGCTCCTGATCAGCTACTTCTATTACAGATACAGCCTTTGCAACAGCTTTGTCGCTTAGGATAGTATCTAATGCACACTTAGTTGAAGAAATAGGCTGGTCTAAATTTAACACATCTATTTCTTTTCCACCAGTAACATAGTATTTTCCTGCTGTAAGCATTTTTATGTATTTTCCGTTTTTGAACATAAATCCTCTTTGATTTTCATTGATGATAATTTTTTTCATAATATATAATCCTCCTAAAGGTTAAATTGCGTTTACAATTACTCATGCACCAATTACGGTTGAAAATTTAAGTGGTCGCACATATAAGCGGAAAGAAAGCTTTTGGCTTATATGCTTGATACACGGTATCCATTCTCAAGCAAGGCAAATGGCACATTGCTAATGAAAAGAAATTTCAATTCTTCAGCCGAGTAATTGCTTTTTAGAATAATGGTTGAGTGTGCTTTCGCCAATACAAAAATCGTGGGGTTCGAACCCACATCCATTTTGAGCTTTTTAGACTCATTAGATTCCACAATGCAAAAGATTTGCAATTAGAAAATAGCTGGCAATAGAATACATCGCCATGGGGCAAGAGATTCTTCTGGCATACACATTGGCATAGCCTTGTGCACCGCAGTGAGAGATATATAATTTCATACACACGCTTGAAGTAACCTTGCAAGCATATTTTACCAGTATATTCTAAATATAACACGGAAAAAAAGCTGCGAACTCATTTAAGTTCACAGCTTTAGGGCTTGCTTGAAAAAGAAAAAGTAAAGCTCTTCTAAACAGAAGTTTTGTTTTTTAATAGTAACAACAGGCAACAGCTTAGTTGCCGTTGCCTGTTTTCGCTTTTCTTATTTTCGTGTTACCCCAACTATTGACATAGAGCCATATATTTATATAGAGTTACTTTAAATAAAAACGTCTTGTGGGAGTAAATTTTATTAGAATTCTTTTTTTACTGAACGTAAAAATAGCTCTGAAAGTACTTCTTTAGGGTCTTTGTTATTTGTTATTACATCATTTACAGCACTTACTATTGGTAAGTCAACATTATATTTTTCACCTAGCTTCATTAATGCTCTTGTAGTAGAAACACCCTCTGCAAGCTTTGTGAATTTTTCGCCCTTTATAAGTAATTCGCCAAAGCCACGGTTATGACTGAATTTTGAGAATAGAGTAGCCTCATAGTCACCCAAATGGCAAAGACCAAATGCTGACATTTCGTTACCACCCATAGCCTTTATAAGTCTTGCAATTTCCTGTGTAGCTCTTGCCATTAATGCACCTTTTAGTGAAGTATATCCCATACCGTCAAGCATACCTGCAGCTATACCTACAACATTTTTAGCAGCTGCACCAACCTCTGTACCAATTAAGTCCTGACCAAAATAAAATCTTATAAGCTCGCTTGAAAATTCATTTACAAGCTTGTTTTTAAGCTCTACGTTGTCAGAGTCAATAACCATACAGTTAGGAATACCTCTTACAAAATCCTGTGGATGTCCAGGACCTACCCATACTGCAACAGGTGTTTTATTTGTGTCGATATAATCAGAAACAATTTCTGTTAAACGTCTACCTGTTGTTTCCTCTATACCCTTCATACAAAGTACAATAGCTTTGCCTGTCAAATCCTCTTTAATAAGACTTTCCATAAAGCTACTTAATGCCTGAGCACTTATTGAAATTATCATAACCTCGGCATGATTAACAGCCTCTGTAAGATTTGATGTAATTGTAATTCTATCGCTAAATTCTACATAATCATTTTTTCTGTTTTCTTTTAGTTTTTGAAAAATTTCTTCACTTTCAAGACCCCAAGAGTAAACATTATGACCTGTTTTATCAAGATACCATGCGATAAACGAACCCCATCTGCCACAACCAAGTAATGAAATATTCATATGTTAAACCTCCGTTTAGTTCTAATATTTTTTAACGCTTATATTATAACACACTGTTTTGTAAAATTCCATTAAATAACAGTTTTAAGTTTAATATTTACAAATATTTTTTATTTTGGTTAATTATTGTTAAAGATAACACCTTTTAAACACCTTGTCCATATGTAAATCCTATAACCAAAATCATAAGAATAAAAGTTCCTACCATACAAACACCAGAATAAAGCCAATTAACTACCCAACGAACAATAATTTTAGTATCATTCTTCTTAATAATTGAAATTATAAATAATATTAGCGAGATAATACTAAGTATAAATTCAAAAACCAATACCAGTTGACCTGTTATCATTGCCAATGAATAAAAAATTTCAAACATTACAAAATATTCTTTAATCCAACAATACACCGTAGGTATTCCTGTTACTAATATTAGCAATGGAAATATAGTTTGTATTACTCGTATTCTATTTAACGTTTTTTCCCTCTTCTCCATTTAAACCTCATCTCCAATAACAATTTATAGCAAAAGCCACCCTTAACGTTAAGTTAAAGATGGCTTTTAAATATCAAACAAGCTGTAATTTTTTACAACTGACTTTTTTATTATCTATTAAATCTCTGCAACAATCTCTGCAACTTTTGACAATGCATTATCTAGCTTGCTTAGGTCTTTAGCACCAGCCATAGCGATATCTGGCTTACCACCACCATTACCACCTGCAAGCTGAGCAACAGCCTTAACAACCTTACCAGCCATAGCACCGTTAGCTCTTGCGTCTGCACCACAAGCACAAGCTATTGTAGCCTTAGCATCATTTACACCTGCTGCTACGAATACAGCTGATGGCTCTTTGTTAATGATATTAGCACAGATTGAACGAAGCACATCTGCATCTACACCACTTAGCTTTGTTGTCATAACCTTAAAGCTACCTACCTGTACAGCGTTATTAAGAACACTGTCGATTTCGCTTGAAGCTAGTTTATTTTTAAGGTCTGAAATTTCGTTATCCTTAGCCTTTAGTGTTGCAGCAACGTGAGTAGCACCCTTAACAATCTCGTGTGGGTTGTTAATCTTTAAAATATCAGCTGTCTGAGCCATTGTAAGAATTAGCTTGTTATACTCTGCAACTGCATTTGTACCTGTAACAGCCTCTATTCTTCTTACACCTGAAGCAACTGATGACTCAGAAATAATTTTAAACATACCAATTTGACCTGTGTTAGAAACGTGAGTACCACCACAAAGCTCTGTTGAAAAATCGCCAATCTTTACAACTTTTACAACATCGCCGTATTTTTCACCGAACAATGCCATAGCACCAATCTTTTTAGCCTCTTCAATTGGCATTTCTTTAACCTCAACCTGTACAGCCTTTAGGATTTCTTCGTTACACATCTTTTCAACATCTGCAAGCTCTGATGGTGTAAGTGCAGAGAAGTGAGTAAAGTCGAATCTGATTCTGTTTTCGTTTACAAGCTGACCAGCCTGTTCACAGTGATTACCAAGAACCTTACGAAGTGCTGCTTGTAGCACATGAGCACCTGAATGGTTACGCATTACCTTTTCACGGTATTCTTTATCTACTGTAAGCTCAAGAGTATCGCCAACTGAAAGCATACCCTCTGTAATCTCTACTGAATGAACAAAGCATCCTGTCTGGTCTTTTGAAGTGTTGTATACATCAATTACACAAGAGTTTGATTTAGCTGTACCAACATCACCAATCTGACCACCACTTTCAGCATAGAAAGATGTTGAGTCAAGTACTACTGCAACCTTTTCACCAGCTGTTGCAGACTCTACACGCTCACCCTCTTTGATGATTGTAAGAACCTTACCATTGCTTACAAGTGTATTGTAGCCAGTAAAATTAGTACTTGGTAGGTCTGTTAAATCTACATTGTCGCTAAGCCAAGCATCTGCACCTGCATTTTTACGGGCATCTCTTGCACGCTTTTTCTGCTCTGCAAGTAGTGCGTGGTATCTCTTTTCGTCTACACCTATACCCTTTTCTGCAAGAATTTCCTTAGTCAAATCTATTGGGAAGCCGTATGTGTCGTTAAGCTTGAAGGCATTCTCACCTGAAAGCTCTTTTACATCTTCTTTAGAGATAATGTCATTAAGGATAGCCATACCTAGGTCAATAGTTTTACTGAATGACTCTTCCTCTGTTTTAATCATAGTAATTATTAGGTCGTGCTTTTCTGCAAGCTCTGGGTATGCACCCTTACTGCAATTTATAACCTCTTCTGCTACCTTATATAGGAATGGCTTATTATAGCCTAATAATCTACCGTGTCTTGCAGCTCTTCTTAGTAATCTTCTAAGAACATAGCCCTTACCCTCGTTAGATGGCATTACACCGTCACTAATCATAAAGGTTGTGCTACGGATATGGTCAGTAATTACACGTAGTGAAATATCAGTCTTTTCACCATCACCGTACTTAACGCCTACAATGTCAACAATCTTATCCATTATACCCTTAACTGTATCTACAAGGAATAAATTGTCTACACCCTGCATAACGCAAGCAAGACGCTCAAGACCCATACCTGTATCAATATTAGGGTGGTCAAGTGGTGTATATGTTCCGTTACCGTCGCTCTCAAACTGTGTAAATACTAAATTCCAAACCTCTACATAACGGTCACATTCACAGCCAACTGCACAGTCAGGACTTCCACAGCCCTTTTCTGGACCTCTATCAAAGTAAATTTCTGAACAAGGACCACAAGGACCTGAGCCATGCTCCCAGAAATTATCCTCTTTACCAAGGTGAACCATATGAGATGGGTCTACACCAATTTCCTCTGTCCAGATTTTATAAGCCTCATCGTCCTTCTCGTAAACAGAAACATATAGCTTTTCCTCTGGAATTTCAAGAACCTTTGTAAAGAACTCCCAAGCCCATGCTGTTGCTTCGTGCTTAAAGTAATCTCCAAATGAGAAGTTACCAAGCATTTCAAAGAATGTACCGTGTCTTGCTGTAATACCTACACGCTCAATATCAGGTGTACGAATACATTTCTGACAGGTTGTTACACGCTTTTTAGGTGGTGTAATCTCTCCTGTAAAATATTTTTTCATTGGTGCCATACCAGAGTTAATCAACAGCAAGCTGTTGTCATCCTTTGGTACAAGCGAAAAGCTAGGCAATCTTAAATGCTCTTTGCTTTCAAAAAAAGCTAGATATTTTTCTCTTAGCTCATTCAAGCCTGTCCACTGCATAATTTATTCTCCTTTAATATAATTTCAAATTGATTTTATTTTCTGCTTATAGTACCGATTGAATAATCAGTATAAATTCTCTTAAACAAAAACAAAACCTCTGCCCCAAATACTTGAGACAAGAGGTTGAATTTTTCTTGTAACAGGCAAAATTATAGGCATTACTGCCGTTATTCCCATCATAGCCACAAATATAAGCAGACAATCTATAATTATTTACCGTATAATTTTACTACCTATTACAGTCATTGTCAAGATTTGCAGATTATTTAAATATAAATACTTGTTTAAATATGTTAATCTTTATTATAGTCAGTTATTAAAAATTCTAATACACGCAAATTAAAATCTCTTGCTTCTTCATATGCACTATGACCAAGACCTTCATAGATATGTATTTGACTGTTTGATATTTTTTCAGCAATTTCTTTTGATGCTTTTGCTGTAACGATTTTATCATCATCTCCACCAACAACCAAGGTAGGAGCTTTAATTTTTTCTAAATCATCATAGGAATTATGAGTTAAGCAAGCATTTGCCATAATAATAAATCTATTAAATTCCTTTGGTTTTCCTATTTTACTCATCAAAGGATACAACCATCTATTCTTTTTGAGATATTTTTCAGAATAAGATTTTTCTGCTGTATCAATAAACAGATTTTTATAATCACCTGAATTTGCCATTTCGATCCAGCTACTTACTACTTTTTGTGATGTTTCATTTGGTTTTGATAATGTTACAGCAAGGCAAAGCTTATTTACTTTGTCAGGGTAATCAACGGCAAGATGTTGTGCTATCATTCCACCCTGCGACACTCCCAAAACATCGGCTTTCTCTATATTCAAATACTCCATAGCAAACACTATATCGTTTGCCATAGCTCTTGTAGAAAATGCTTTTGGCAGATTATTTCTTCTACTAAAAACATACACCGTATATTCTTTTGAATACTCTCTATACATCATAGCAAAAGGAACAGCATACTTTTTTACTGTTTTTAGTCCATCACCTAAGCCGGGTATCATTATAAGTGTCTTATCAGCGTTACCAAATGATATATACTCCATAAAAGTATCTTCAATATTTATAACTCCACCCTTTGCATTTAATAACATAGTAATCTTCCCTATAATTTTATTTTTTAACTACCCTATAAATTATCTATTTACAACAGAGGTGTTTTTTTCTCTCAGATATGTAGACTCTAAATCTGAAAGATGAAGCTTTACTGCAAGAGGATATTTTTCGTAAGCCTGACTTATGGTATATCCTGCTGACTCATCAAAGCCACCCATATGCCAACGGATAGCCATAGCCTCGTCGATTTTCAAACGCATAAAACGCTCTATAAGAAAAACAGACTTTTCACCGTGACCATATGGGAATGCATCTTCAATACTATAATATGGTACTTTATCCCATTTTCCTGTTTCTTCATTTTTCACATTACGGGTAGAGATTTTATAAAAATTAGCCTTACATAAATCGTGCAAAAGTGCTGTTATAGCAAAGCTTTCCAGGCTATCTGTTTCTTCGTCAAAATGCTTTTCCATCATAACATTAAATACACTTATACTATGCATAACTAAGCCTTGTGGACAAGCACAATGGAATTTAGAGCTTGCCGGTGTTGTAAAAAAGTCTGTTTTGCTCATCCAGTCCAAAAGCTTATCCTTACCTGGACGATTTACATACTGGTTAAACAAATCAAGAAATTCAGCCTTATAATCGTGAAATTCATCTTTGATTAATTCACTCATACCGTCACCTCTTACATCAATGAGTCATCATATACTGCACGCACACCACCTACAAATTTAGGACGTGTTCTTGCTGCTATAATTCTTGCATCACCTATAGTACGTTGTTTTAGTGGAACAGGTACAGCTGTATCCTTTAAATGCATACCGATAAGTACGCCACCTATATCTATACCTGCGTGTGCTTTTATCTTCTCGACAACAACAGGATTTTCAAGTGACCTGTAGGTTGCTGTTGCAAAAGAACCACCTGCCTTTGGCTGTGGGATTACATTTACAGGCTCATAACCATATTTTTCTGCTGCCTCTGCCTCTATTACTATTGCTCTGTTTAAATGCTCACAGCATTGTGAGGCTATATAAATATTATTTTCCTTTAAAGTTTCGTAAATAACCTTAAACACCTCATCAGCAAGCTGTGGTGTTGAGTTTGTTCCTGGATTATTGCCTGTTATTTCACTGGTTGAACAGCCTATAACACAGATATTACCACTTTTTAGCTTAGCTTTTTCTAAAAGCTCATTTACTACCTTTTTTGTTTCCTCTATAATATTGTTCATTAAATTCAGTCCGTTTCCAATTAAATTTGCACAATCTTATTATATCCTGTTTTAACATTATATAACATTATTCTCTTTAAGATAAACAATAAGTTCCTTTACATCTTCAAGAGCCTGATTGTATTTTACATTATATTCAAGCGTAAGAGCCTTTGCAATTTCATCCTCTTTCAAACCATCTTCCAGCTTTCTCCAGATAAAAGCACCTGTTTCGTTAAAAGTAACCATTGAATTGAAGCTTGATTCTCCTAATGGTACAAGCATATACTCTCCTGCTATCTCTCTTAATAAATAATTATTCTTCATAATTACCTCCAAAATAGTTGGTATTATAATTCTACAACACTAAACAAAAATAATCAACCAATACACTGTAAAAATGACAAAAATCATTCAATTAATTACATAAATAAAGGTGTGTTGAACAAAAAACAACACACCTAATAATTTTATTTTTTATTTTCCAGCTTTAAAGCCTCTAGCTGATATGCAAGAGTTGAAACAAGCCATATTATTGTTACAAATAAAACAGGAACAATACCAATTTTAAATATTACCTCAAATACAATAGAAAGAAAGCACAACACCACACAAGTAACATTTGTAGCCTTAAAGGATTTATGAGCTGCCTTGCCAGCTATTGCTTTTTCTGCCTCGTCAAAGCTGTTTTCCCATTCCTTTTGGAAATTAGCATCTAGAACCTCTCCACTTTTTTCTGGGTTAATCTTCTTTTCAAGCTCAATAGCAGATCGCTGAATAACAATAAAGAACACTAGGCTAATCAGAAAAATGCAAATGGAAACAAATGTATTTATACCAACTACTTTATCTGAGATAGTAAGAGCTTCAGATTCTGTAAAATGTATGCTAGCACCTATCAAAAAGTAATCCATAATAAGTCCTATGTTGCTTACTATTATAGATTTGCTTATCATATTCTCAACTTTATTTATGCTATCCTCATCTTCGCCATCCCACTTATTGAATAGCTTTTTGGATTTAAAATAATAAATCACACTAATACTACTCGTAACAACTAATACAAGTGCAAATATCCAAGGTAAAGCGTAAACAATACAGTTGTCAAAATTATTAAAAATCTCCTTAAAATCAATTCCTGCTTTTACTGTTACATCTTTAAAAAGAGATAGCAGTACACCTACAAAAGCACTTATAATCATAGTTATTACAAAACGTAACGTACTTTTTCTTGTTTTATTCTTTTCACTATTACTTTTCTTCATTTTAATTGTCCTCCTCATAATTAAAAATATCCTCAACTGTTACCCCACATACCTTAGCAATTTTTAGTGCAAGTGTAACCGACGGCGAATAGTCACCACGCTCTATCTGGCTTATTGTTTGGCGTGATGTTCCAACTAATGCTCCCATTTGCTGTTGATTCACACCCAGCTTCGCTCTGTACTCTTTAAGTCGATTATATAATGGCATACTTTATCAATTTTTCCTTTCCGTATAATTCAAACTTTCTGACAACTATTCTTGTCATTGTTATTATAGCATTGACAAGAATAGTTGTCAATGCTTTTTTAAAATTTTTATATAAATAAAAAAGATTAAATTGCAATAACAAATTGAACACTTTTTAGAATAAAGCCCGGCTTTTCTAAGCCGGCTTAATTTCCAACAAGCACGGACATCTAACGGTGTCAAGGTCGCCGTAAGGCGAGGCGTAGCCGATACCTTGACTCTTTTAGATGTTTGTGCTAATTGAAGCTTAGATTTTGTCTAACTCTTTCTCAAACATTTCTTCTGGCGTATGATATGATAATCGTTTTCTCGGCAAGCTATTAATC
>JAXJUF010000027.1:0-11344 GCA_036309185.1 Acutalibacteraceae bacterium | reverse complement strand
CCGTTAATAACACCGTTACTACGACTATATCGCTTATACATTACACTTGAGTAATCTGCGTTGTTGCTTCCTGTATTACCTTCTATTGTATATATATACGCACTATCTGCACTATATACATATCCCAAATGGTCACTATGGTATTTATCTGTATAGCTTCCACCCCATCTAAACATAACTATGTCGCCCTCTTTAGGGGTTATTTGGTTAGGCTCATACCATTTTCCGTATTTACCGTCACTATATCTTGCAACAGTACCGGCACCATCTGTTTTTACAATATACTTATTCAAACCACCAACCTGATTATAAAGCCAACTGATAAACACTGCACACCAGTTTACACCATAATAATCACTTGTGCGATTGTAGAACCATTTACGGTATTTACTGCCATTGTTGCCTACTTCGGCTTTTGCTATTTTTGTAAGTTGTTCGATTTTTGACATTTTCTATCACTCTCCTATAATTTTGTTAAATTTCCTAAGCCTGCTAAAAACTCTTTTATTGAACTAAATCCCCTTTGCAGGCTTGTAAGCTCGGTTAAATTTCTTTTGCTTTCTTTTTCAAGCTTGCTGATGCGTTCTGTAATATCTGAATCAGCTTCAGTTTTATTTTGCTGTATTGACTGCAGATACTCCTCGTGAGTTACCTCTTCGAAATCATCTGTAGTTAGACTGTCAGGAATAAATATATCACCCTCGAAAATACTGCCGTCTGATTTTCTTTTCAGGTGCATACCCTCTGTTGGTGTCAATTTGTTGCCTTTATGTTTCATATCATCACCGCCTTACGCAAGAACCCAATTTTTATTGGTTGCGATTGCTTTATGTTCATCGGTGAGCTTTGCAAGATTTGTAGCACCAAGATATAAGATGTAAGCTGTTTCTCCTACTCTGTTCTTTAGAGAGTTAAGAACACCTACAAGTGTTTCGACGCTGTATTTTGCACTCATAGACAAATTAAAACCATTACAGTTAAAGTCTTCGCCTAAGTCAACAAATTCAAGATTGCGACAAGTATTCAAAGCATCTCTATTAAATATCTTTAATTTATTTGACAAAATTAGCTTTGAAAAGTCACATCCTACAAAAGTGTTTGCATAGATTTCTTCACAACTAGACAAGTCTAATTTACCAGTGAAGCCGCAGCCGTTAAATGCGTACTCTAAAACTTTTTTGCAATTAGGCAATATTAAATTTTCGCTACGCAAAGTCAAGCAACTCTGAAACGCACCCGCACCAACTACTTCTAAAGCTTCTGGAAATTCAACATCTGTTAAGCTAGTACATTCCAAAAATGCGTGAGTTTTTACTTCTTTGACTCCACGCATACCGTCAATTCCTGTAAGTCTAAAACAACCTTGAAAAGCATCAGTTCCGATTACCTCAAGGCTATTAGGAATTACCACTTTTCTAAGATTAGCATTATTCTGAAACTGATAATCGGCTATTTGAGTTGTCCCCTCGGGTATATCAAGGGCTGATGTATTATGTTCTATAATTCCCTTTATAATATCATTTGATAACTTATCAGCAACTACTTGCTTATCTTCTTCACTTAAAGTATATGTATCTCCTGTATCGCCTTTATCACCCTTAACATAACCAGCATTTATTTCCTTGCCACCCGACAGAGTTATTATCAGGTTTCCCTCTTCGTTAACCATTACATTTTCTATGCCTGACCCACCACCAATAACGGCAGTAGGTGCAAGGCTTTGTTTGATTTTGAGGTTGGTTGTGCCTGATTTATAAATAAGTGCATTAGTCTCTGTGATTACAAGCTGTATTTGAATTATGCCCTCGCAAGCTGTGAGGGCACTTGTTAGAGGAAGTGTCATATCTGTTAGTGTAACTGTGGCTGTGATGTCATTTGGTAGAGCTATATTAGCTTGATATTTGTAATTGGACTTTTGGAGTTCATCAGGTAATTCAAACTTTAGGTAAGTAGCGTTGTGTTCACCTTTATATCCTGCACAGTCAGTACTGGAGGTTATGTGGTTGTTGTTTATTGATAAGATTATTTCTCTCATAATTAAACCCCTGTTGATTCATAATTAACTTCTTCGCCCATTTCTATAGCCATATTATTGAGGATTGCATAATATTTCGTGCCGTCTGCAAGCTGATAGACCTTCCCACACTCGGCACCACCTAATCCCGTGATACCAATGCTGTTGCCATAGTATGAACCGTCTGACGACCTTGTCCAAGGCAATTCAGGATCTAAAAACAATTCTGTCGGCGATTTACTATACGAATGGTATGGTCTGTAGGTGTAAGCAGACTCAATAATATCAATTGCATTAGCCGATGTCGTGCCAGAGCTGGCAAATATGTACAGATCGTTATCAGTGACGATTAGCCTTGGAGAGTCATTGATATCTAGCAGCCGATAATCGTATCGGGTGATTTTAAAAAACAAGTTATTCTTATTGCTGATTAAAAATACCTTCACACTACGAGTTCTTGTATCCACAAAACCATTCGCACCTATAGTTATATAACGATATATCTGCAATGTTTCATTCCCTTCGATTATCAATTTGTACGAATATTTTAGCTCTCCGCCACTTGTTCCTTCAATCTCAATAATGACATTTTTGTATTTTAATTTAAAAAAACCATACTTTTCGAAATTTTCTTCAACAAGAGTAAATATACCTGTACTCATAAGAAGCTCTTTTAAGTGATTTATAAAAATCGCTTGAGTTGAGCGTTCTGTCAATTCCTTCGCTATATACATTACGATTCAGCCTCCTCTACTGCGATTGCTTCGCTTTGGGTTGTAGTGTTATCTATATTATGTGTAATGCTTATTTCTCTACTACCATTATTGATATTATTAATTCTTCTTAGTAGATCTTCACAGTTTTTGTTGTAATATTTTACCGTAAGAGTACCACCCTCGGTCATTTGTAACCCAGCTATAATATCCTGTGCAGTTATTTCTATATCTGTCATAGTTGAGTCTACAGCATTACCTGTAAGCTGGTCTATTAAAGGTTCGCCATCTGCTCTGAACAATTGAGAATTACCTCCGCCAAGTGTAATACTTACTGCAACAGGAGAACTTATCGCAATATCGGCTTCAACTACAGAAGCAATCATCCCAGGAATCAATGTTATTATTTCAGTAACATAATCCATACCGAACTTAGTTTTAGTAACTGCATCAGGCTTAACACGCAACTTATATGGAATATAGTAGCTTGGAGGTACAGGTAATGTTGTAATCTGTAAATCCTTAGGATTTATCAACTTCTTCTCAAAATCAAGTCTTACAAATTTTGCACCACAATCATTTATCCAGCTACTTGACGGTGTACCATCATGTTGTATCAACCCTGTTGCAGACCTGCTTCTGTAGAACTCGAGTGATTCATAATTCACTCTGTTACCATTGCGGTCATATGCAAACATCTCTGAGTTATCTGCAATTGGAATAAAGTCTGTTGTAAAGCATTCAACATCTCCACTTTCTATTGAACCATGGTGGTCAAGCCAGCCATTTGTTATTTTTGTATAGTCAAATAGATTTTTTGTTCCTGCTTCTGTAATAGAATCGTATTTACTATCTGCGAAATTCAATCTCATTGGTAGACTTATATGACCGCCACGAGCTTTTATAATTTCACTGTTAACAGTAGTTTGCTCAAGCCTTTGATTTAAAGTGCTTGAACAAACGTCTAAAAACATATTAAATTGCTTTTTAAACTGTTCTAATGACATTGTGTACAACGCTTGACTGAATGTTCTTCTATCACTCACAGATTTTATTGCACCACCTGCTAAAAGTTCTACATTCGCAAGCAACAGGTATTTAATATTATCGCTGTTGGTAAGTGTTGGGTAGGTATCTGTTCCACCTGTAAGCCAAGTAATCTTTATTTCACGTTCATCTTTATCAAATTTTAAAGCAATACAATCCTTACGTTTAACTGTTGATACTGTTGGATTTGTAAGCTTTATATTGGTATCATTGTTGTACCAACGTCCAGCAAGCATAGCATAGCCTGATGTAACGCATATGCTGTTACCCGAACTGTAAACCTTTAAGCTGGAGCTATTAATAATACCATCACTAAAAAACGTATTAAAAACCTCAGCAAACTCATCTGCAGAGTAGGTATATTCACCGGCAGGGTCTGTGCTACGGCGATTAAAAAATCTTGCTATTTGTGACACTTTATATCCTCCTTTAATTTTTATTTAACAGTTGGTAAAAAACTTTTTATAACTCTGTTAAGGTGTTCCTGAGCTGTACCAAAGGTCAATTTAATTGATATTGATTTAGCTTCGTAGCATTCCTCAACCTCGGTTATTCGTTTATCTTCCATTTTGTTAATCTTCTTATCGGCAACTGTAACCAAATCACCCAAATCGAAATGTTTTCCATAAATAAAAGAGCCTGACAGGTTATTTTCAGCCGTCATGCTCTCGTGTTGTTTATAATCTAATAGCTTATGCTTTGCTTCCTCTTCAAGTGATATAGCCTCGGTTGTTTCTATTGCCTCCAATGTTCCACAGTCAGCAAATACTTCTGTACGATTTAACCCTGCAGGCATTTCACGTTCGTTAGTAACAGCAAGCACAAGCCTGTTTTCATTTTCACCGACACCACCTGCGTAAGCTACATTCTTTTCTTTTGTAGTGTCAATTAACCAGTTCAGACTGTTAACACTTTCAAAATCCTGTGACATAACAACTCTGCTGTTTTCAGATTGTCCTGATGAGCGGTCAATACCTTCTAACAAATCGCAAGCGAGCCGTTTGTTCGTCAAATCCAAGTAAACTTTATAGCCTACATCGGTGTATTCACAAACCTTTTGTAGCACCTCGTCAAGCTGTTCATATCTACTTAACCAGACAGTATACATTCCTCTGTGCAGGTCTTCGGGTATATACAGCCCTATACTGCGTAGGTCTGATGTATCATACGGAAAGCAAGCACGGACAAAAGCTTTTATAATTGTTTCTGCAGAAACGGATTCAGTAGCTATTCCTTCAACCTGTTTTGGAACGCAGAAATAGCCGTGATTCGCACTATCCTCATAAGGTAATACGATACGCTGTGTCATTATACCATTGAGATGATAGCCCTTAGCTATGGTTTCAACCCCTCTTGTAGTTAAGCTAGTATTCACCGATTTAATGATACCAACCTTGTCAGTGTTGTTGTCTAGCATTATATAATTCAATATACTTAAATTATTATTGTAGCCGACAACGTGTAATTCAAATTCGCCATAGCTTTGCCACGAGCGTTTGAACCTTAAGGAAGTATATGTGTCAATTTCGTCAAGCAGTTCAAAACCCTGTGACAAAACCTTTATACTAGGATAGTTCATAGTTATACTCCTCCATACATATTTACATATGCTATTATCAAGGTAGAGGCTGTAACACCTTTTAAAGATGTTAGCGATATAACATTCTTACCAGGCTGTAGTTGCCAGAAAACTGATGAGGCTGTTACAAGGTTAAATGCACTTGATGTCATACCATCTTTATACAATGTAACGCTTTTAGCACCCTTTTTAGTGTTGATAGTCAATGTATCATTTTCAGTTAGCTCAACATCAGCAACCTCTATTTGTTCTCCTGTGGTTTCGTTTTTTATAACAGGGGACAGAACATTGCCTATCAAAGTAAGTGTAACAGGAGTAGGCACTGAGCCATTGTAGTCGATTGTCGCTGTGGTACGGTTTTCTGCAAAGCATACTGTATCGTCAAATACCAACGGAAAAGAAAATGCATCCTCTTGGATATCATATGACATCTGTAGAGCCTGTTGCTCTGTTGCTGACCAGTAAGGATAAGGACAAAAAAATTCTATTGAGCATTTATTATAATTTTTTATACGTTCTTTGAAATTGCCCGGAATTTGTGGATAAGCCTCAATCATAACTGTAATATGATCATTAATATAGTAGAGTGTGCCAGCTTGTTTTGTATCAGATAAGATTGATATTAGCTTTAAACGATTTTTATACATTTCTTCTCGTGTATTTCCATACACGTATGCTGTAGTAGGTATTACACGAGGCTCTGCTCTTATATGATGCACTGCAACTCCGTCTACTCCTGCAATTTCAGATGCTACAATAGTTTTTTCACAACCACTTACACCTTCAAGAGTTTCCAATATGTATGGCTCTGCAAATTTTAAAACTACACAATCATCAATATTTTCAGGATTACCATTTGGACGAACATATTTAAGCTGTTGCATAATTTCACCCCTTATTGTTTCAGTTGATTTACAAGGTTATTAGTAACCTGTTCCATTTTGCGTGCCACCTGTACAGGTGATTCAACAGGCTCGTTGAAATTCACTGTCAAATTGACATTTGGTGTTGTTGACATAGAATTTATTTTTTGTTCGTACTCTTTACGGCTTGCCCAAAATTGATCTACAGCCTGATTTGCTACATAAGCAGTTTTATTGGAGTAAAACTGCCACTTAACCTGTAGCTGTTTGAAATAGTTATCAATATTACCAATTTTATTTTTCAGCTCTATATACAGCTTTTCACCCAAAGTCTGTCCCAAAAGTTCATATTCAGGGGCATACGAACCAATAAAGTTTACTATTTCATTTTGTGATTTGCCAAGCATCATTTTATACGCTTCGTTCTCAAGGCTATATGAAGACATTAGTTTTTCATAATTCTGAGCAACTGCATCAAGCTCAGCCTGTAGGAGGTCTTGCTGTGCCTGACTTTGCTCTTTTACAGAATCTATCTGAGCTTGTAGCTCTTCCTTTTTCTTTTTGCGTTGTTCTTCTGCAAGTCGCTCATTTTCTTCATCATCCAGACGAGCAAGCTCTTTTTGTAGCTGTTTACGGTTGTAATCGTCTTTTTCGTAGGCAAGCTGTAATTCTATGGCTTGTCGCTTGTTTTCATATTCCTGACGTTCCTTTTCGCTTTCCTGTGCATCGGCAAGCTCGTCAAGGGCATCTATCTGTGATTGTATAGCAGACACGGTTTCATCTTCCCAAGTTTGCCAGTTTTCGATTGATTGGTTAATGCGTTCCTCTTCGAGGTCACGCTGTTGTTGGTACTGATTTTTGAGAGCCTCAATTACACCATCACCGAGAGTACCAAACTGACTACCACGCTCAGACTTAGCACTACTACTCAGACTGCGTATTTTTTCAAGCACTTGTTGTTGCTGTTCGGCAGTGAGTTTATATGTGTTGTAGATTTCTCTTAGCTGTTTGATTTCTTCTTCATAGGTTATACGTGAAGAGCTTCTGCGTTTTTCCAAAGCCTCAATAGCCTTATCCAGTGTATCCTGTTGAGCCTTTTGTATTTCTTCTTCGTGGGATTTTTTTGCATTGTGTAGCTTTAACTCCATACTACGTCTGTCTTCTGTAGACATTTCATATTGAGCATTAATACGCTCAAGCCATTTGATTTCGTCCTCAGCACTAAGCCTATCCATAGACTTTTCGTGTTCAAGAAGGTCAAGCTCTGCCTGCATTGCATCTTTTATTGCCTGTTCCTGTTCATCACGAATTTCTTTTTGAACAGAGTGAATTTTCTCTTCAAGCGACATACGCTCTTCAGCTGTAAGCACATATGCACTATATATGGTATTAAGCCAAGTAAGCTCCTGTTCCTTACTAAGCTGGTCAAGTGCTTTAAGGTGCTCAAGGTTCGCAATTTCAGTGTTATACAGGTCGCTATATGCTTGTTCCTGCTCTTTTATTAGGTTCTGCTGGGCAGTATATATCTTTTCATCAAGCGACATACGCTCCTCTGCATTGGTTGCATATTGAGTGTATAACAGCTGTAGCCACGATATTTCCTCACCATAAGTAAGGTCATTCATAGCTTTGCGATGGTTGATGAGGTTTAATTGTTCCTGTAGCTTTTGGTTGGTTTGACTGGTAGCATTACCTGATTCAACATATAGATTGTTAATGGCTGATATTTTAGCTTCAGTTTTAGTCAGATTATTGTTATAGTCAACATTTTCGCCCTCTAATTTAGCGATTTGCACTTTACAATCTGTTACAACAGAGGCTACCATACTGTAGGCTTGCATTCTTGCTTGTAATGCCTGTATGGTGCTGTTATTAGTTGAAATTAAGGATTGTAATTCAGTCTGGTCTGCTTGTAAGCTAATTAACATTTCTTCCTTTTTAGCTTCATACAAATTCTTAATTGCTTCAGTCTGATTATCAATGTTAGCTGTGCCATTGCTTAATTCTTGGGCAAGCTCAGGATACTTATCAATTAAATTAAGGGTTTGCTCAAAGTCAAGTTCTTTACCATTGCTTAGTATTTCATAAGCATTTGACAAATCATTAACAGCAGTTTGGAAATCACCAATTTCTATTGGTTTTTTATTATTGCTATATAATTCTCTTAATTTGGTTTGATAAACATCTAACGCACCCGAAAGAGTGTTTAGCTGTTTTTCTTCATCATCTGTCCTGTTCGTCTTTGCTTCAAGCAGAGCTTTTTCACTTGCAAGGTTTTTAATATTAGACAGCAATATTTTTTCCTGTGCTTCAACAATTTTATCACCATTTTGCAAGGATAAATCTCCGGTTTCAGCTATGTATTTTGCAAGTTCAGGGTAGGTGTTGCATAGTTCTGAAAGTGCTGAAGTGTCCAGTTGTTCTCCTGCTTTTATCTTTTCATAAGCAGATACCATATTTTCAATAGCATCTGTATTTTGAGAAATAGCTGTAAACACCGTATTAAAATGCTCTGCCTGCTCTTCAGTAGATTGTTCTACAGTACCATCTATAACACTTAAAGCGTAGTCGTATTCCTCAACTGTCGTTTTCCATTCGTCTATATCTCCTGTATTAACTTCTGTCAGTGCAGTAGATATTTCACTCCTCATTTTGTCGTATAAATCTTTTGACAAAATTCTCTTTCCGTCATTGTGCAATTTTTCTACAAGTTCAGATAACTCCTCCAAACGTTTTTCTGCGTTTTCAGTATCGACTGTTAATTTTAACATTCCTTCTTCAAAACTAAAACCTTCTATTTCTTTGCTAAATTCGTCAGCAATTAAACGATTATAATCACTTCTCGTTACAGGTATACCAAAAAGTGTTTTTTCTTCCGAGAGCTTTTCTTTGGCAATGTTATAATCATTGTAATTTGATGCTATTAACATTTTAGCTTCAGATTCAGTTAATTCTTCAATTTTAGATATTTGGTCATCAATTTTTCCGTTCACTAAATCAATTCCGCTAGCCTCATCACCAAAAGATTCAACAAGCTGTTTTTGTATTTGATAAAGTTGATTTTTAGCCTCTATTTCTTCTGTTGTGCTTAAAACACTTATATCTAGTTTGTTTTTTAAATTAACATATTCCTTTGTCAAATTTTGAAGTTCCGTTTTTGTGCTTTTATATTCTTCAGCAAGCTCTGCAGCCTTTTTTCTGGCTTCATCCTGTTTTTCGGCATACATTTTATATATGTTAACAGCTGCAACTATTACGGTACTTACAGCTGTAACCGCTATTGATAATTTACCAAGACTTGCATTACCTCCGTTTGCAGAAGCATTTATAGCTTGTTTAAGTTGTTCAAATTGTTCGATAATATCTGCAATATCTCCTGAAACACCAGGCACTATGTTTCCTATAGCTCTTAAACCTGATGTTACTTGGGTACTTACGAGATTATTGTTAGCTTTTTCTGTTTTCTTTTCAAGTTTTTCGGCAGATAAGATCTCTTTTTGGGTGGCATTATCTACAGCATTAACACCTTTTTGATATGCTGATACTTTTTTATTAACATAATTTTCTTGAGCAATTATAAGTTTATCAAACTGATTTTCAAGCTGTTTAAGTTTGATTTCTTCATTGGTAACGCTCTGTGTAGCCTTTTCAAGCTGTGCTATATGTTTTTCTGAAGTGCTTTTGGTGTTTGCAAGTTTTTCCTGTTCTTGCCTAACCTCTACTAACTTTTTTCGCTGGTTTTCAAGTTTTGCAACTATGATATTAATTTGTTTTTCATAGCTACCATATACATTGAGATTGCCAAAACAATTTTTTATTATTTTATCAACCTCAGATGCTTCTACACCTATCTCTGAAAGTTGTAATTTGATTTTATCAAGCATATCATTATCGCTTGTTTCTTCAACGTGTATAGCTACAGGTATTTCTGCTGGAGTTTCTGAATACAACTCTTTAAGCAGATTTGTATAAGCTTCTTTATCAATAACACTGTTTAAGTTATTTTTTAAATAATGTGTCATTTCATTGGTTGCATCTTTAACATCAGCTACTACATTTTTTGTATCAGCTTTAACATCAACTTTAATATCCGCAGTTGTATCTTCAATGCTTTTAATTTTATTCTGTATATCCTGTGCTGATTTAGCAACGTCTTGCTTCGCTTTTTCAGTTTCAGCTTCAAGCACGATTTCAGCAACTAACCTGCCTACATTTATTTCATCTGCCATATTTTTCTCCTTTTCGAGCATATAAAAATGCACCTCCAAACACATATAGCATTCGTGGTGCATAATTAATATTTTATTCATTAATATCTATTGATAATGTTATCTTACGGTATTTATCAGTATGGTATCCTTCGCCTTTGTATTCTTCGACATATTCCTCACTAAAAGTAAAAATGTCAAACCTAAAATCACCTTTTTCTATGATTTTATATTCTTCTGTTTTAGATGCCAAAATTATATCTTCAACAAATTCGTTATCATTGCATAATTTATACGCTATTGTTTTTAAAAGACATTCAACCTCTTCATTGAAAAAATTATACTCAATACGCACATATGTTACTACATCATCTAGGTTAAAGCCATTCAGTGCTATACGTATGTCATCTGTATCTTCATGAACAGAATTGCCCGAATCTATCAAAAGATAATCATTATAAGTTCCCTCTTCGTGCTGAATATCGGTGTAGCCCTCTGCTTTAATCAAATCCAGTAGCTCACCAACTGTAACAGGCTCAATCTCTTGTTTATCACAACCTGATAGTATTAAAGACATCATACATATTACAGCTAGCATTAATGATATTATTTTCTTCATAGATTAACCCCTCCTTATGTGAATATAATACCACATAAGGAAAGGGTTTACAAGAATATTTTGTGTAAATTCACACAGTTAAAACTCATCAGCATACACAGCCTCTTGTTTATCTTTTTCAAGAGTGTGCATATCGTTGTATTCGTCCATTACAGATATAAACTCGTCATAGTAATATTGGTTGAATAACTCAGACTTAGTTATTCCTACGCTCTGTGCAGCAGCTAACCAGCGTTGGAGCCAGTAGACTCCTGTGTATTGTCGCTCAGACGGTGGTAGGTCTTCATTAGCGACTGCACGG
>JAXJUF010000026.1:0-3252 GCA_036309185.1 Acutalibacteraceae bacterium | reverse complement strand
GTCATATCCGTTGAAGAAGTTGAAAAGAGTGGAAGAAAGAAATTCAATGGTAGCTATGTTTTTACAGCGAGTGAAACAGAGGCATTGAAAAGCACAGCTAGAAATTACTATTCAATAGTCAGTGAATGTAACAAAGCAGAACAAGAAATAAAAATGCTGAATATTTATCTTGAGGGATATAGAAATCAATCTAAACAGTTTGATAAGTTTTTATATGAAAATCAAAGATTGAAGTCTGCATTAAAAGAGATAAACCAAGTGTTAAATAGCAACCCTGTTTTAAAAGAAATGTTTAACCAGCAGAAAAAGAATAATATTGTTGTAGCTAAGCAACATAGACAGTTGTAAAAAGCGTTTTGAGTTGAAAACTATAACTAACGGGTAACTAACAAATGTTTAAAAAATCGGCTAAAATAGGCTGTTTGGAATTCTCAAAGAGATAATCAGAGCACTTCTGGTTACACTTCAAAGTCACTATTTATGGGATTTTTGGAGTATTCAGACTTATTGAGATGTGCTTAAAATTGTGTAACAAGCAACAAGCAAGTAACGCATAAGCAACAAGAGTTCTCAAAAAATAAGCAATTTAAAAGAGATGTTTTTCTAAATTCAGAAAGACATCTCTTTCTTTTTTGCTCATATAAGATTGATTGCATTTATCAGCACCTCAACATCTAAATGTGTGTACACTTTCTCGGTCATCGTCATGGCTCCCGAGTGTCCTACAATCTTTTTAAGGCTCTATTTTTTCTTACCCCAACATTTATTATAGAGCCTTATGTTTTTACTTATTCTGTTCCTTATTGTTTTCTTCAAAAAGCTGTGGGTTCATACGGCTGTAATGAAATATATATTGCTGTGCAACGCCTGCGTTTTTGCCGAAGCTTTGTGGGGTTAGCTTTGGGAATAGGATTTGCATAGCTCGTTTCATCCATACATCAAGTGGGAAGCAATCGGTTTTTCCCATACCGTAAAGCATAGTACAATCAGCTACCTTAGGGCCAACACCCTTTATTTTTATCAGCTCATCTCGTGCCTGTGCTGTTGGCAGATTGATTATATATTCTAAATCAACCTCTTTGCTTGCTACCTTTTGAGATGCATCTACAATGTATTTTGCTCTAAAGCCACTTTTAAGTATAGCTAGGTCATCAACTGTATAGTTGCTTAAAGCCTCGGCTGTAGGGAAGGTGTAGTCACCGTTGCTTAGCTTGTTTCCAAAATTTTCGCAAAGCTTTTTTATTATTCCTTTTATACGTGGTATGTTATTATTCTGCGAAATTATAAATGAGCATAACGCCTCCCAAGGCTCTTGTCTTAAAATTCTTATACCTGGTGCGTATTGCTGTGCGTCCTTTAAAACAGGGTGTAGCTGTGCAAGCTCTTTTTTTATTTCGTCGTAATTTGTGCCTAAGTCAAAATAATTAAACCATATATTTTCAAAATCTGTCTTAGTACAGCTGTGTAAAATTATGGAGTTCTCTTGCTGACTTATTGTAAGAGGCTTACCGTAAGCCACACCATGGTATTTGTTAGGCTCAATCATTTCCCACCTAAAGCACTGCCCACAGTCAAGTGTTTGCTCAATGTTGAATGAGGTAATATCTTCAAGTATAACATTATTATCACTATACTTTATCTTCATAAAAAACTTCCTTTAAATTTAACAATAATTTATCTAAAAATAATATACCATAATTACGTGTTTTGTGCTACAATAAATAATAGATTTAAGTATAAAATTGCCGGAGGGGTAGCATTGAGAGAAAATATATGTACAATACCTATTAACGACGTTTTTGCACCAAAGTGTGGTTGCCCTATGTGTCGTATGGAGGCTATGCTTGAAAAAAATTATGTAGAATATATTACAGGTGCTGCTATGATGGAGCCTGATATTCGTACCGATACAAATAATCTGGGCTTTTGCTATAACCATTTTAATATGATGGTTCATCACGGTAAGCGTTTACCAAATGCTCTTATTTTAGATACACATCTTGATAAAATTATGACAGAGCTTATTCCTGAGGATGTAAAGGGTAAGCCAGACAAAAAGAAGCTGGCAAAGCTTGATGAGATTCAGCATAGCTGTTATGTGTGTAATAAAATGGCTTGGGGTATGCAACACCTTATGGAAACAATATTTAAAACCTGGGAAAAAGAAGAGGAGTTTAGAAAGCTTTATTCTGAACAGCCATTTATCTGTATGAAGCATTACACAATGCTTATGAAGGCTGCAATGAATAAGGGTATAAGCTCAAAAGCGTTACCAGATTTTTATAAGGTTACATCTAAGCTAACAGGAGGATATCTGAAAAATCTTAAAGCAGATGTTGCACATTTCTGTACAATGTTTGATTATCGTGCAAACGGACAGGAATGGGGTACATCCAGAGACTCTATAGAGCGTTCTGTTGAGTTTTTAACCTCTAAAAAGGTTAGCGAAAAATCGCCGTTTGAAGCTGATTGATTTTAAACAGTGGAGAGATACTATGCTTAAACGAATTCAATATATTGATGATATTGTTTTAGACTGGGTAGGCAGATTACACACACCTTTGCTTAACCGAATAATGATATTTGCTTCTATGCTTGGTACAAAGGGCACAATATGGCTTATACTATGCATACCATTTCTTATTAACTCACCAACTACATTTATTGGTGTAAATATTATGATTGCAATAAGTATTACAGCTATATGTGGAGAAGGAATAATAAAACATATTGTTTGCCGAATGAGACCCTGCCATAAGCTAGAGGACGAAGACCTTATTGTAAGGCGACCAAGCTTTTATTCCTTTCCGTCAGGTCATACAGCGTCATCGTTTGCAGTTGCTACTGTAGCGATAATAAGATGTTCAGTGCCTATATGGTGTGGTATTCTTGCTATTGCACTTATTATTGCGTTTTCAAGAATTTATCTTAGAGTGCATTATCTTACAGATGTTGTTTGTGGTGTTCTTTTAGGAGTATTATGTGGAATTTCCTCGGCATTTATTATGGATTATCTTATTCTTAGTCTTAAATAAAATTATTAAAATAAACAAAAACAGATGCAGTTTTTATGTACTGCATCTGTTTTTTTATTTACTGTTTATCTTTTTCTTATTAAATTGCAATAACAAATTGAACACTTTTTAGAATAAAGCCCGGCTTTTCTAAGCCGGCTTAATTTCCAACAAGCACGGACATCTAACGGTGTCAAGGTCGCCGTAAGGCGAGGCGTAGCCGATACCTTGACGCTGT
>JAXJUF010000025.1:0-28425 GCA_036309185.1 Acutalibacteraceae bacterium | reverse complement strand
GTATTTACACAAATACAGTATGGTAAGAATGTAAATACCTATCTTCCTTGGTCAAAGCAGATACCTGAATATTGTAAGTCGAAAAAGCCTCAGCAGAAGTAATGTGCTGAGGCTTTTATGCGTGCTTGAGTTGACGCTTACTTACAGTACTCCCCTGACGATGATTGGTCAATTCCTATAAACTCTCAATATCGCAATCCTGAATCCACTGCATTCTTCAAGAATTGCTTTATCTTACCATCTCCTGCTTCAAAAGACGAAAACGATGAATATGAATTTAACGAAGCAGGTGTTACAGCGATTAAATCCGAAATCGCAAAAGGACACGGAGTTTCTTTAGGTTACTATTACACTGAAAATATGAATCATAGAAATTGGGCAACATATTCAAAATCTAAAACTTCAAATCACGGAGTAGCTATTATTGGCTATGACGATAATTATTCAAAAGAAAATTTTGCTCGTAATATAATATGAATGGTGAAGTAATAGAAAAAAGTGTACCTCCTGCCGATGGAGCCTTTATCGCTAAAAACAGTTGGGGTAAATGGGGAATTGAAGGTAGTGGTTGCTTCTATATTTCCTATTACGACGAAAGTATTACAGATCCAACAAGCTTCGAGTTTTATAAAACTGATTCTGTTATCTGTAAAAATCCAAACTATGATCAATATGATATGTTAATGCTTGTAATGTACGCAAACTTAGATTATGACTCTGAAACAAAAATAGCAAATGTTTTTGATGCACAGGAGAACCAAGCTCTATATCAAATTTCATACCAAATAGCAACACCAAACACCTCGGTGCATTATGCAATTTATAAGGATATGAAAGACGATAATCCAGAATCTGGCACTTTGTTAGAAGAGGGAGATAGTACCCACGAATGGGGTGGTTACTACAAAATCGATCTAAACCGTAAGCATAATCTAAAAAAAGGTGAAAAATACTCTATTGTTCTTACAATGAAGTACACAGCAGATGACGGAAAATCTCATTATACAGATGTTATTCCATATGGCACAAGCCTACACCATCAAGAGACAACTGCAAAGGGCATTATCAATAATGGCGAAAGCTATCTTTTCTCAGATGGCAATTGGACTGATCTAACTAATTTAAAGGATACTTATTCAAAACAAGCATATGAACATAATATTAATGAAAAAATGCCTGATGAATTTAAAGCAAAAAGCGTAGAAGACATTTCTCTTGACAATTATCCTATCAAAGGCATTTCAATTCCAGAAAACTAATACAAACCATATATTAAGGGGATGTTTCACTAATGAAAGTGAGACATCCCCTTAAATGTTTTACAATTCAAAAATTATGAGATTTTTTCAACATTGCACAAAATGGTGTAAGCTGTAAATTTTACAAGCTTCTATAACCTCTCATAGCTTGTAATAGCTTTTTATTTATACAAGCATTTATCCCACTTTATACATAACAGCTTACTTAAATCGAATATAGAAAATTCTGTTTTCAGATACAACCTAGTTTCCTGTCCTTAATATCATTTCGGAGCATACTCCTCAGTAGCTAGTGATTTTTCAACCATACTCTTCTGCATACTATTTGTGTTCTACTCTGTCCATTTTCAGAAAGTCAACTTTATTTATATGTTATGTTTTTACGACGTTTAGGAAGCATTACCGATATGAACAAAGTCAACAGAACAGGAGTGGCCAAAAACGGAGCTACTACCAGTGGATCCACAAGAGCCGCATCTGCGTTAACACGAATATTTAAAAGCTGTTTTTCGTTTTCAATTCTGGTACCACGAACAAGCATACGATGGGAGTTGACACCATACGGAGTGCATGTAACTAAAGTGCAGTAATCCTCACCATCTACAACATACAGAGGTTCTATATTTTCAGGATCAACCACGCTAATCTGATCTACCTGATACGTCAACGTCCGATCAAGTATAGTTAATGTAAATACATCTCCTGTTTCCAGTTTGTCTAAGTCTGTAAACAAGCGAGCACTTGGAAGACCTCTGTGTGCTGAAAGTGCACAATGGGTGCTTTTGCCTCCTGTTGGAAGACTAGAGCCCTTGATATGTCCTACAGCAACCTGTAGCACTGTCTCATCTATACCGTGATAAATAGGCAGTTCTACATTTATTTTATCTATGCGTATGTAGCCCATAATACCGTTTTCTGCAACATTCAGCAAATCATCATAACCAGAAACCTCATCGTAATACATCAGTGGAAATCTTATTTTTCTAAGAGCTTCGTTATACTTAATCGCATCCTCAAATATCTTACTACAATCTTCGGTAGACAAATCTTCTATAACAGAGTCGTAATTTGCGATAGCTTTTGTCTGGTGTAAAACATTCCAATAATTACTTACTGTGGGATACAGCATCAAGGACAATCCCACAATAAACAGAAATATTAATATTATGGTTAAAAAGGATCCTTTTTTCATAGTGGAACTCTCCTTGGTGTTGTTTTTAGGGGGAAGGCTCAGCCTTCCCCCTTTATCTGTAAATAAAAATTTTATGTTTTAGCTAAGACGTTTTCTAACTACAAGCAATACTGCTGTACCAATTACTAAAACAGAACCCAATGTATAGAACAAAACTGTACCCATACCACCTGTAACAGGTAATGTTGAGCCTGATGAGTTACGTACACCAACAGTGTTGCTATCCTGAGCAACGTCATCAACCTTATAGTTAACAGTTACGCTAACCTCATCACCTTCTGGAGTATAAACAGGAATGATCTCAATCTTAACTGGAGTCTCCATTAGGTTGTAGCCTGCAGGAGCTTTTGTCTCCTTAAGATAGTAGATACCCTCATCAAGACCACGAACAGCGATAGCACCCTTAGCGTCAGTATCAAGTATGCTTGCCTCACTCTCGTTAGTAGTCCAACCATATACAACACCAAGGTCGTCCTGATCAACAACAGTACCGTTGATTTCCTTGCCTTCAGCAATCATCTCTTCAGTAATAACCTGTGCATAATACTTAACCTTAACCTCGTGCTCTACACGCTCATAATATAGCTTAAACTCTGCACCTTCAAGTTTAATTTCCTTGTTATCAGCATCATACTTATCTACATTTATCTGGAATGTAAATGCATGTGCTACATCCTCAGGGGTCTCACCTGTAGAGTCACCAGTGCCTGTGCCTTCAGCGTTAGGGTCGTTGCTAAACTCAACATATACGCTGTTGGTCATAGGAGTAGCTATTAAAGCATCTCTTGTAACACGTGCAGAATATTTAACAACAATCTTGTGAGTTGGAAGAATGTTTGGATAAATTTTCAACAAGTCTTCGAACTCTAAATTTACATTCTTGCCGTTAATTTCTTTATTGATGCCATTAGGCATCTCTGTGTTTATTTTTGCATCATAGAAGGTATGAACTACATTACCATCATGACCCTCTAGATATACCTGCTCAAACTGTATACAATCAATACCTGTTGGCAATGTATCGTAGAATTTGTAGTAATATGCTTCGTAGTCCTTCAAGTTAGATGGCAATTTACCTTCCCACTTGTAATAAGCTATGTCATTGATGTCAAAATCCTGATACTCTTCATATGTACCATCAATTGTGTCGTTGATAGTTTTGTCAACAGATGGAACACTGCTCTTTGGAGAAACAGTTTCGTCTTTGATAACACGAAGAATAAACTTTGTGTAAGAATCATACATTTCGTCAAGAGAACCGTCATGATCCTTTACTAAATAGTAACCTGGTACTAAACCTGAAATAGTATAATAGCTCTTATCAGCAGGTTTACCGTCATCACCTGTAACGATATTCTCTGTGTAAGTCTGAGTACCAATATTTGAGCCAGCCTTGATATACTTAGCAAAAATAGCAGCTAGAGCGTCTAATGTTTCAGAGTCAGATGTGACATTGTCTGCCATAACCTCTGCTAAATACGCAGCATCACGATCCTTAACACCAAGAAGCTTCTTCATAGGTGAGTCGTTACTAGCAGCCATAGCAGCATCCTGAATATCATTAAGAAGAGCTGCTGAGTTGTCATAGCCATCGCCAACGATAGCAGAACCCCATTCGATATTAGTTAGAACCTGTGTGTCTGTACCACTTACTTTTTCAAGAACACCTGAAAAAATCTGGTAAGCCTCGTACTGGTGTTCTTTGGTTGGATTGTTGATAGTCAAAGTATGTGTAGTATCAGCTGCAAAAGCAGTAACGCTCATACTCATAAGCATTACAAGACATACGATGATAGCAATCGCTTTTTTCATAGTTTTTTCTTCCTTTCGTTTTTTAAATTATATTTTATAGTGGGGATAACTCTATACTCGACGCAAAAGGGAATTCGCTGGAGCAAATGACGTTTATAACCATCCCCCCTTTTTACGTCTGTAAAAATGGGTGTATCCCCAAATCAGCATAGCTATGGTAATAATAACCAAGCCGCTGAATATATACATATTAGTGCCAGCTCCACCTGTAGCTGGCAGACTAACGGCTGCATGGTTTGTTACTGTGCATACACCGTTAGTTTCGTCTATTTCGTAGGTAACAATATACTGTCTGTTACCAATCGTAAGCATTTCTTCATCACCAACAGCCGACTGATAATACAGCTTGGTGGTACCGTCATTTTCCAAAATAGCAGTTTGTCTGTCATCAGCAGTAGAGCCGATTCCACTAACTTCTCGAACGAAGTAACCAAGTTCTTCTACTCTGGAATCCTTTTCAGGAAGTGGTACTTTAAAAACACCCTTAAAACCGTTTTCGGCATCTAATCTCAGCAAACGGGCATTTCCGTCAGTATCCAGCACCAGCTGGTCGCCTGCTTCGGTGTTTTGATAAAGAACAACAAATACTGTTTTTTCATTACCTGAAGTATCAGCACCCTTGAAGTGTTTTATTACAGGAATTTCTCCATAATATACGGTTCTTTCGTTAGTAACCCTAGTGGCACCAAACACACCGTTAGGAGTTCCGATATATTCAGTATAGCGTTCTTCTTCTGTTTTCCCTATAACATTGAGGTTATCAGGATCATATCCCATATAGAATGTAGCAGTAGGGCTTTGCTTAACTGCGTAGCAATTGGTATCTTTCTCAATGACGATATCACGGATAGAGTAAATCTCATTCGATTGTTCCGTAAGAATATAGGTACCACGTTTCAAATCATCAATTTGAACAAAGCCTGTATTTTGCCCTGCTTTTACTGTAACCTCTAAAGTAATGTCTTTAGAATTGTCATTTTCATCCTCACTTCGATGTAATGTGAAATAGAAAATCTGGTCTACGTCAGAAATCAAGTCTTTTGTGATCTCTTTAGTAACACGAATGCTTCCACTAATTACATTGACAATGTGGACATTATCCTTATCTACAATACCGTAGCCATCTTCCAGACGTTCGCTTGAAACCTGCTCGCTGACTTCAACACCAGGGCTACCTGTGCCATTGTTGACATTTGCCTCAGGTCGTTTAACATTGTCTTTGAGTAGCGAAGCTTCGCCAAGCTCATAAGCTGTGTAGGTTATATGAAGTGTATAATCCTCAACTCGCTCACCTGCTACAGTAGCCTTGTGAGAATTGTAGTCAGCTGTTTCACCGTTTTTGGTCAAACGGAAAGTAAAATATCCCACAGGACCATGGCTGCTTGCGTCATCGTAAGTATAGTCAATAACAACCTTATTGTCTTCTGACTCCATCAGATGTTTCCATTGATCGTCTGTAAGGTCTTCTCCCATTGCATATTTTAACAGGAAAGTATCGTCTTTCAGACCATCGTTATCATAGGCATCTGGATCCAAAGCATTCTGGATAGAACCGAAGTCCAAACCGTTACGATTAGGAATATCATCATGTATTTTTGTAAATTTGGTTTTATCGTAGAAATATTTAAGACTGTCTATCGGGCTGTCATTCAGCTCGTTTATAGTATCGCCCAGATAAACTGTTACCTCACTGTTATTCTGGTTTAAATTCAACAGACGGACATTAACTGTAGGCACTGGCATCTCAAAATCTGTGCCACCCACATCAATGGTAGCATATTTATTTGTATCAATAGCATTGCCTCCAATGAAATCTTCTTTAGCTTTCACATAGAAACGTCCTATCCAACGGGTATTATCCGAAAGAGTTCTGCCTCTCCAGTTAATATGCATATCACCGTTACTGTCCTTCGTTAGCTTACCATGACCTTTTGTTCCTTGCTGTTTGCCAACAAATTCACCATCCAGGGTAATCCAGTCACCAGGCTCTAAAACAATCCAATCCCGAGTATCATCAGAATAGAGAATATGTCTGTCTGTCCGTTTACCTTTGTTAACCCAAGCAATAGGATAGAACGAATCACTAATTACATCTTCTATATCACCACTTATATCTTGGGTTTCTTTTGGTGTCAAACTGGAGAATAGTAAATCTTGAAGAACCTCTGTCAAATCTGATGCATTTTCCAACATATTTGCATATTGAGGAAGCGTGGCAATATCCTGTAGTACCTGTTTACCACCTTCAACGTTATTCATACCCAGTCCAATAGTAACAAGAGTTGATTCATTTCTAACCTTAGCACCGTAGCTACGAATCTGAGCATAGATAGTATCTAACGGTGGAGCAGTATTATTACTACGTACCGGTGCACCATCAGTAATCAGGATGGTAAATGTGTGTTTTGAATCTTTTGTATATTTATCGTATGACGAACCATCTTTATAGGTTATATTACCTGTTAGATGAGCATGAGCATGCTCTAAAGCAAGATCCTGACGAGTACCACCGTTGGTATTGATAGAATTAACAGCATTTACCAAAGTATCAGTATTTTCAGGGGTAAGTTCCATAGGTCCCATACATTCAGCTTCATCTACTACCTTGGTGAATCGAATTAAGGTTGCTGTGTTTTCTACATTAGCATCAGAAAGCTGGTAGATAGCTCTTGAAAGAGATTCCTCCAAATAATGCAAACGATTATATTGGTCAACAGCAGTATACACCTGATAGGTCTTGTTACCTCCTGAACCGATATCGTTACCCAAGGTACCCTCAATAGTTAAGCCTAAGTCACCACCATTAGCACGAACCTTTTGTCCTTGGTTATTTGTAGTAGGTTGGTCGCTAAAGCTAACATTAGAAAGAGGGAAAATTGCCAGTTCACCTTCCTGACGATAGCCGTCAGCATTATCATGCCAAGCCTTAGCATAGTATGAAGCATCCTGATACATCCAACGCTCTCCATTGTGCCATACAGCAAACACTGTAGATGTACCACTAGGGTCAGCAATAATATAGTAGAGCTGATTCTTATCCAGCTTTTCCATTTGATTGAGATTCTGATTTCCCGACCACCAGCTATTAGAAGGATTTTGATAGAGAGTTATGTTTGTTCCTGTTTCTTTCAATCCTGATGGGAACAGCATAGAGTTAGACTGGTCAACTAAGAACAGTACATCAATTGGTTCCATTTCGTACTGACGAATTCTTGATTCGGCTTGTAGCACAATTTCGTAGGTACGATTGTTGTAATCCTCCACTTCAGCGTGCTTACTTGCATCCAAATCTTCCATAGAGTGGTTCAGAAAACTTCCGATAGTGCTACTACCGGTAAATGTTTTCTCACCTAACGTCTGGTTATAGATAACACCAAAGCTACGTGTATGATTGCTGTCACGCATATAGCCGTCAGGAGTAGCTACCTCTGTAATGTTGTAGCTTCCTGTAGGTATATCATAAGGTAGATGAATTTCAAGAGCATCATCGCTGTAGATAGTAGCTGAATACGGTTGGTTATCATCTGTGGTTCCTGTAATCAGAAATTCGCACCCTGGCAAAGGTAAAATTCCTTTGTCGGTAGCAGCGAAATTATAGAAATACAAAGTATCAACGGAAGATTCTCCCGTCTTTACAGCAGTTGGATATCCAGGACGAACTATAGGAGGATCTGTAGTTGGTTCTGTTTGAGGAGGAGTAGTTGGTGTAGTAGGCGTAGTTGGTGTAATTGGTGTAGTTGGCTTAACAGTTCCCTCAGTAGGATCTGTGATATCAGAACCTGAGATAACTACACTGTTTCCATCTTTTGGCCAGTCATAACCACTGACAGAACATTTGATGTTGGCATTAGTATCCGTGATATGTAGCACAATCTCGTGTCGCATACCACAATTACTCCAACCGTTGTGAGAGGTATGTCCTTGATCACACGTACAACTTACAGAAACTACTGTACATCCCGATACCGTGATATCCGGCTTACTATAAGAAACACCTCGATTTTGATAATCATCTAAAGTTATAGTTACTGTTGATCCAACTTCGCAGGCGTAGGTATTGCCTTGTGGGAACTCAATTGAATTCCAAGGTCCCCAACTGGTAAAATTAAGAGTCAAGGTTGCCGAATTACCAGCACCAACACTCTGTGTATATGATTTTTCCCTGCTTATCTTAGCTGGATAACAAGCAGAAGTATGTAAATGTTCAGTCTGTGAGCAGATAAGCTTAGGGGAGTTCCCTTCCAAGAAACCTTCTCCAGCATAGCAATTATCATTATGGATATGCTCTTCCATTCCACAGATATGTTCATTTTCAATCGTAATTACCGGAAGGATAAGAGCATAGGTTGTACAAAACACAACCAAGCATGCCATAACTTGGACAAACATCTTCCAAATACTTCGGTTTTTATTTAATTTTAGATATTTTCGGATCACTCCAGTATCTTTGATCCGCATCCAAGTTACCTCCTTCCTGTAAAATATTACATAAATAATAAGTTTTCAGATACAACCTAGTTAATAGGTCCGATTCGCTTTAGTGGCCAAACTCGGAAAATTATTTTTCCGATAATCTGTTCAGTAGACACACAGCCAACTGACGTATGTCTGGAATCTGCAGAAGTAGCTCGATTATCTCCCATAACAAAGTACCTACCATCAGGCACTTTATACGGTAATTCGATATCGACCTTTCCCATAGATTTTTCTGACAAATAAGACTCCTCCAGCAATTGCTCATTGACATAGACATTTCCGTCTGTATCAATGTCTACAAAATCTCCTGGACCAGCAATCACTCTTTTAACTAACACCTTATTATTATAGTAAAAGGCAACAATGTCACCTTGATCTGGATTTTGGGTTTTTACGGAGAAAATAATCTCTCCATCGCTAAGAGTTGGCGTCATAGAGCTTCCATAGGTTTGCATAACAGGTAACCATAAGGTAGCCACCAGAACAGCCACTGCTGCAACAGTAATCAGCGTATATATAGTACTCTTAAGCACTGTTCGGTAACGTCGCTTATCATTGGTTCTCTGAATTTCGTTTTCCAGAAGCTCAATTGATGGACGTTCAAGCGTTTTCTTTTGTTCCTTCAAAATATATTCCTTCCGTATAATTTTGTTCTTTTTTACTTCTTACTCAGTGATTGTTTCATCATTTTGATGCATCACTTCTTCACATTTGCGTTTTGTTTCGTTTTCCAGTTGCTCACAACGCAAACGGACATTTTGTTCATATTGCTCACAAGCTGCCTGAGCATCTTCAAAAATCCGATTAAGTCGCAACGCAGCCTCTGCCAAAGACCCTGACTCTTCAATCAATATTTGGCGATCCTGAAGTTTTTTCTCTGCTTGCTGAAGCTGCTCTCTCAGTTCCTGATTCTCTTTGCTCAATTCCAACAATATTTCCATCAAGTCACTGCGTCGTAGTCGCTTGAGTTCTTTTTTAGTCATTCACTTACACTCCTTGTTAAAGAACGATAACATATCCTAATTTTTTCAGTGATATATATCTATCTTTACCAATACATTCTATCAGTTTCGACCTTTTTTGTCAATGTGATATAGTACATTTAACTATATTAATTGATAAAATACACCAAATAAAGTACATTATTTATATAAGTACTCCTTAAAGAATCATATCTAAAAAGCCCCTAAGAGCTGTGACTCTCTTAGGGGCTTAAATATAATACTAGTTTTTTGAGTTATTACTTCTCAATTGGTTTAATTGTTGAGAGTTAAATAATTCTTAATTAATAATGTTACAGAAATCTTCGTATACTTGTTCAAGACTTGGCAAATTATTCTTACCTTTTTGATACTGAAGGTGTAATTTAAGAGAATTTAATGCCTTTTTCAATCCATTCTTACCAAACTCTGAATATATTTCATTCAAAAAATAAATTATTGCATCCTTCTTTACCGTAGCTGTATACATTCGCCCCTCAATCATTGCAGTAACACAATTCAAGTAATAAACAGCAGAAGCGTATGACATTCCATTTTTAGAAATTTTTTCTGCTGCATTTTTCTTTGTAATAATACCTTCAATTATTTTCTTTCCATACTCATAGCAATCGTGATAGTTTTCAAACGTAATTTGAGCCATAATACCATCCCCTTTTTACCCAGTATATCATAAAAAAGGGTGCAATGTGAAGTTGATTTTATTTTGTCAAACATTACTTCCAACCAAATTTTGTTACATACTGTTAAGTATATATAAACCTAGAACAACACAAAGTTCACATACACTCTATATGATAAAATAAAAGCACCCTGAAAGATGTGTGACTCTCTCAGGGGCTGAATATAATACTAGGTTTTTAATTATTTACTTCTCGATTGGTTTCATTGTTGGGAAGATGATTACATCACGGATTGATGCACTGTCTGTAAGTAGCATAACAAGTCTGTCGATACCCATACCCATACCACCTGTTGGTGCCATACCGTACTCAAGAGATGTAAGGAAGTCCTCATCGATCATATTAGCTTCTTCGTCGCCTGCTTCTCTTAGCATTAGCTGATGCTCAAATCTGCCTCTCTGGTCGATTGGGTCATTAAGCTCTGAGTAAGCGTTTGCAAGCTCTCTGCGTGTAACAAATAGCTCAAATCTTTCAACAAGCTCTGGCTGACCTGGCTTACGCTTTGTAAGTGGTGAAACCTCTACAGGGTAATCGTAAATAAATGTTGGCTGATGTAGCTTATCCTCTACATACTCCTCAAATGCTGTATTTAAGATATTACCCCATGTGTCAGTTGACTTAACCTCTAGCTTTAGCTGTTTAGCAACCTCTTTAGCCTTTTCTGTGTCACCTGTAAACTCGCTGAAATCAACACCTGCGTATTCCTTTACAGCGTCAATCATTGTCATTCTCTTAAATGGTAGTGACAAATCAACAGCTTCGCCCTGATATTCAATCTGATCTGTACCATTTACAGCGATACAAGACTTATTGATAAGCTTTTCTGTTAAATCCATCATACCATTGTAATCTGTATAAGCCTCATATAGCTCGATTGTAGTGAACTCTGGGTTATGCTTTACATCCATACCCTCGTTTCTGAAAAGTCTACCAATTTCATAAACCTTTTCCATACCACCTACAATTAATCTCTTAAGATATAGCTCAGGTGCAATACGTAGGTATAGATCCATATTAAGTGTATTGTGGTGTGTTATGAAAGGTCTTGCAGTAGCACCACCAGCAATTGTATTAAGTACTGGTGTTTCTACCTCGATATATCCTACATCATCAAGCTCTTTACGGATAGTCTTAATGATTGTACTTCTTGCGATAAATGTATTCTTAACCTCTGGATTTACCATCAAATCAACATAACGCTGACGGTATCTTAAATCCATATCCTTTAAGCCGTGGTGCTTTTCTGGCAATGGAAGCAATGACTTTGAAAGAAGTCTGATTTCTTTAGCGTGTACAGAAATCTCGCCACGTCTTGTTCTGAATACAAAGCCCTTAACCTCTACAATGTCACCGATATCCCACTTAGCCATCTGAACCTTATAGGTATCTTCGCCAACATCGTTTATTCTTACATATACCTGCATACGTCCACTTCTGTCGTGAACATCTATAAATGAAGCCTTACCCATATCTCTCCAGCTCATAATTCTGCCGGCGATACAAACATCTTTATTTTCCATTTCCTCAAAATTATCAACAATGTCATTATTAAGAGTATCTCTATCACTTGTTGTAATCTCATATGGGTCTTTTCCTGCATCCTGTAATGCCTTTAGCTTATCTCTACGGATTTGCAGAAGCTCACTTAAATCCTGCTCCTGAATTTCAACCTCAGGTGTTGTATTTTCCTGACTCATATTAGTTCTCCCCTGTCTTTTTCAAAATCTCTATAATCTCGTACTCCATTACACCAGCAGGTGTTTCAACGCTTACAACCTCTCCTGGAGCCTTATCCATTAGTGCAGCACCTACAGGAGATTCATCAGAAAGCAAGCCTTGAAGTGGATCAGCTTCGTTAGAGCCTACAATTTTATAAGTGAATTCTTTATTCATCTTTAAATTTTTAACAACTACTGTTGCACCTGTACGCACCTTACCTGTATCAACATCTTCAATAACAACAGCATTTTTAAGCATATTGTCAATTTCTGCAATTCTCGCCTCAACAACAGCCTGATCGTTTTTAGCCTCGTCATACTCAGCGTTCTCTGAAAGGTCACCGTAAGAACGGGCAATTTCTATTTTCTCAGCAATTTCGTCACGCTTGGTAGTTTTTAAGAAATCAAGCTCTTTCTGAAGATTTTCCAAGCCTTCTTTTGTTAGTCTTACTTCCTTTTGCATAAGTTACCATCCTTTACAGTTTTATTACAAATATCGAGTACAGTAGCATTTTCAAACATAAAAAACACAATAAATATACTACTATACATTAATATCAACTTGCATATTTAATTTTAATTTTATCATTCATTAACTGCTATGTCAAGTAATTTATTACAGCATTATCCAGCAAGAAAACGCAAAAATCCACCTGCATTTATCAGCAGATGGATTTATACTCTTAATTTTCAGTTGTTTCCATTATCTTTACAAAAGCCTGATCGGCACTTATGTAGTAGTTATCTTCTCCTACCAATTCGGTAACACCTGCTCTGTCAAGTGTAAGTTTAGCTCTTTTACACATACCACAGAACATTACACGACAATTGTTATCCTGTAATTGCTTTACCATTTCAAGTATAACTCTTGCACCCGATACATCAATATTAGGCACACCACGCATTGACATCAACAAAGTATGACTATCCTTATTCAATTCTTCGAGCTTATCCTCAAATTCGCTTGCAGAAGCAAAATACAACGGACCTGTTACATATGCAACCTGTACACCTGCAAAATCATCTTTGCTACATTCAAGCTTACCTTTAAGCTTTTCTGGGTCAACATCTGAGAAATGAACAGAAACGTGAGCAGAAGCTGACATATACATAATTGCTGAATATACAATACCAAGTACAATTGATATTGTAAGGTCAAATATAACTGTACAAATCATTGTAAGCAAAAACTGACTGATAGAAGTTTTAAACTTATGGCTGAAAATAAATTTAATATCACTCCACTCATTCATTTTAAAGGCTGTAACCATAAGTACAGCTGCCAATGCTGAAAGTGGAATTTTAGCCATTACACCACCTAACAGGAACATTGAAGCTAAGAGAAAAACAGAATGAAAAACACTTGTAAGTCTTGTTTGCTCACCTGACTTTATAGCTACACTTGTTCTTGCAATTGCCGCTGTTGCAGGCACACCACCAAGCAGTGGTAAAATCATATTACCTACACCCTGTGCTACAAGCTCTCGGTCAGCATCAAAAGGCTCTTTCTTCATTCTTGAAGCACTGGCTCCACAAAGTAAGCTCTCAATAATAGCAAGTGCCGCAATAGTAAACACTGGTGACATCAAATCCTTTATCATTGTAAAGCTTACACCCTCAAGAGAAAGTCTGTCCTCTAAGAAAAGTGTACGTGGAATATCTCCTACTACTGCTACATTTTCAAAATTAAAAATCAACTGTAAAGCTGTTGCTACAATTATACCCACCAAAGAAGCTGGCACCTTAGCTCCCAACTTTTTAGGCCATATAATCATAATTACAAGAACAGCTACGGCTATAAGAGTTGTTGTTAAATCAATATTAAAGCCCAGCTTAGAATAAGAAATAATCTTTTCTATTATTCCTGTACCTTCGCTTGTAGTACCAAAGAAATTATCAATCTGCCCCATTGCTATTGTTATAGCAATACCTGAGGTAAATCCCATAATTACAGCTGACGGTATAAAGCTTATTAATCTGCCAAGCTTAAAAATTCCACATAAAAGCATAATTACACCTGCTAAAAAACAGGCTATAAATACACCCTTTAGCTGATATGTCATAACAATTGAAATAAGCACTGCACTCATTGCACCTGTAGGACCTGAAATTTGATATGATGCACCCGACAGCAAGCCTATAACAATACCAGCAACAATAGCTGTAACCATACCAGCAGCTGCTGTTGCACCACCACTTACACCAAAAGCCAATGCTAAAGGTAAAGCAACAGCACATACTGTTAAACCTGCTGTAAGGTCTTTACCAAACTTTTGAGCATTATAGCCTTTAAATTCAGCTTTTAAGTCTTTTACGTACTTACTCACCATACTCATAAACTTCCCTCATTTTTAAATAAATTGTGAACAGTACAATTATACCAAATTTAAATTAATATTTCAGCACTTTTAACCAAAGTCGATTTTAAAACATTTATTATATTAAAATGAATATTTTAGGGAAGATTTACAAAAATAAAAACAGGCTACCAAACTGATAGCCTGTTAAAAATCAAATTAAATTATCTTGCGAACTTCTTTCTTGAAAGAACAACTGTACCTGCTGAAGCAAGTAGGATAGAAGCTATAGCTAGAGCAATTGTAGTGCTGTCGCCTGTAGCAACCTTACCTGTTGTAGATGAATTGTTGTTTGATGTATTTGAGCTTGATGTAGCTGATGTAGCTGAAGTAGCGTTTGTAGCACTTGTTGCATTTGTAGCGTTTGTGCTATCTGTAGCTGTTGTAGCATTTGTTGGAGCTGCTGTTGCCTCAGCTGTAGGAGCCTCTGTTGGCTTCTCTGTTGGAGCATCTGTTGGCTTTTCTGTAGGAGCATCTGTTGGCTCAGCTGTAGGAGCCTCTGTTGGTTTCTCTGTAGGCTCCTCTGTTGGATCCTCTGTATTCTGGTCAACATTTAGTGTTGTAACAGTCTTAATAGCATTTGCATCCTTTGTTGGGATACCATTCTCATCATCATAAGTAGCATCATTAACAACTGTAACAATTGCACACTCACCAGGGTTCTTTACCTCATAAGCTACCTTAATCATATCTACACCCTGATCAAAGCCTGCTACAGGAAGACCAGATGAGAAGATAAAGCCAAGCTTATCTAGATTAAATTCAGCTGAATTCTGAGGTCTTACAAACATACTTGAGAATGTACCTGGATCATAGTAAGCACCATTGCTGAAGTAAGCATCTGAATATCCTAGAATATCTAGCTCGCTCTCGTCAGCCTTAGTAGTAGCATCTGCCTGATTAATGTATACAGAGCCAAGGAAAGCTGTGATTTTCTCAGCTGAAGTACCCTTTACTGTACATTCAAACTTCTCACCTACAGCAACCTCATAAACGCCTGTTACCTCAGTACCATCATAAACAGTAATTTTAGCAGTCTCAGCATCTTCAGCTGAAGCAGATACTGCACAAACACAGCCTGTTACAGCTAACATACCTGATATAAAAAGACTTGTTAACTTTTTCATTACAATATTCCTCCTAGTTTATACTTAAAAGTTTATCTAATTATAATACCTTTTCAAAAATATTTCAATAGATTTCTTATCATTTTGTACTATCTCACAATATTACAAAGTACGTTATGTAAAAAAGTACGAATTTCATATATAATTCACAATTATTCAACTGTTACAGATTTAGCAAGATTTCTAGGCTTATCTACATCGTTACCTCTGTTTACAGATGTATAATAAGCAATTAGCTGTAGTGGAATTGCTGCTGGTATAGGCATAAGCATATCGTCCATTTTTGGAACCTCTACCAAATAGTCGTACGCTTCTCTATCTACAACAAAATCCTCTCTTGCAACTAGAATTACCTTTGCTCCTCTTGCCTTTACCTCTTTTATATTGCTTACAGTTTTTTCAAGTAGATTTTTCTGTGTAGCAACTGCAATTACTGGAGTATCCTCTGTAATAAGCGATATTGTACCGTGCTTTAATTCTCCTGCTGCATATGATTCACTGTGAATATATGAAATTTCCTTAAGCTTTAGAGAGCCTTCCATACTCAATGCATAATCAAGACCTCTTCCGATATATAGCAAGCTTTCAGCAGCAACAAGCTTTGTTGAAACATACTGTGTCTGTTCAATTAAATTCTCAAGTATAGATGAAATTACATCTGGTGTTTTTTCAAGCTCAGCTGTTAGTCGCTTACATTCCTCTTCACTTATAGCACCCTTAGCTAATGCAAGCTCAAATGCAAATAAGTACATTACAGAAACCTGCACAATATATGCCTTTGTTGATGCTACAGCAATTTCAGGGCCTGCATGTGTGTAGATAAGCATATCTGCCTCTCTTGCTATTGAGCTACCCTTTGCATTTACAATAGCCAAGGTTTTTGCTCCAAGCTTTTTAGCAAGTCTCATAGCAGCAAGACTATCAGCAGTTTCTCCTGACTGAGAAATAATAATTACTAAATCTCCCTCACCAACAAGTGGCTCTCTGTATCTAAACTCTGAAGCTATGTCAACTGTAACAGGAACTCTTGCCAGCTTTTCGATTACATATTTACCTACCATACCTGCGTGCATAGCAGTACCACAAGCAACTATGTAAATCTGCTTAAAGCTCTTTATCTTTTCAAGAGTTATTCCACATTCCTCTAGGTTTGGCATACCGTCAAAAATTCTTGGCTTAATAGTCATATTAATTGACTGTGGCTGTTCATGAATTTCTTTTATCATAAAGTGAGGGTAACCACCCTTTTCAGCAGCATCCATATCCCAGTCAGCAGTCATAAGCTGTTTAGTTTCTATATCACCATGGTCATCATAAATAGTAACACCACTTTTTTCAAGCATAACTATTTCATCATGCTCAAGCAAGTAATAATCCTTTGTGTAATTTATAATTGCAGGTACATCAGATGCAATAAAAAACTCATCCTTACCTACACCTACAATAAGTGGACTCTCACGTCTTGTAGCATATACAACATCAGGAAAATCCTCAAAAACTATTCCTAATGCAAAAGAACCTTCTAGATCCTTTATTGTGCGTTCAATAGTTGCAAGTGGATTCATAGGATTTTTCTTATAATAATAGCCTAAAAGCTTTGCTACAACCTCTGTATCAGTATCGCTTAGGAAATTCTCTCCATGCTCTGTTAAAAATTCCTTTAGTGCCTTATAGTTCTCTATTATACCATTATGAACAACAGTAACCTTTGCACCACTATGTGGGTGTGAGTTAACGTCAGAAGGCTCTCCGTGTGTTGCCCAACGAGTATGACCTATACCAGCCACACCAGATGGTCTACCTTCATTTTTCATCTTTTCCTCAAGGTCTGCAAGTCTACCCTTAGACTTTGCTACCTTAATTTTTTCATCTTCAAACACAGCAATACCTGCTGAGTCATAGCCTCTATACTCCAGCTTAGTTAAAGCACTAACTAAAACTTCACTACAATCTCTGTAACCACAGTATCCAACTATACCACACATAATTAATACCTCCGTAAATTATTTATCAGTTTTATGTTTAAATGTAGGAACAATCTCTTCTAATGAAGACACTGTTTTTTCTGAATCATTACTTAAAGCAGCTTCTGTTAAAACATTATACATATTCATAAATTTATCCTTCTCAATATGTATTTGCTGTCCTGTAAATATTTTCTGATTATCTGTTTTCTTTAAACCCTCTTCATCCATCAAAAGCTCTTCGTAGAGCTTTTCTCCTGGTCTTAAGCCTGTGAATTTAATTTTAACATCTTTATATGGAACCTTACCATACATTCTTATAAGGTTTTCAGCCAAGGTAACAATTTTAACAGGTGCTCCCATATCAAGTACAAATATTTCGCCACCCTTTGCAATGGCACCTGCCTCAAGCACTAAAGATACAGCCTCAGGAATTGTCATAAAATATCTTATGATATCAGGATGTGTAACTGTTACAGGCTTACCTGTTTCAATCTGTCTTTTAAACAACGGAATAACAGAACCATTTGAACCAAGTACATTACCAAATCTTGTAGTAACAAATTCTGTTTTTGAACCTGACTGTGCCATATACTGAACAATCATTTCACAGCAACGCTTAGTTGCACCCATAACATTTGTTGGGTTTACTGCTTTATCTGTAGAAATCATAATAAATTTCTGCACGCCTGTGGCATCAGCAAGCTTAGCAATATTATATGTACCAATTACATTATTCTTGACAGCCTCTTCAGGTACATCCTCCATTAAAGGAACATGCTTATGTGCAGCTGCATGAAAAACTATTTGTGGCTTATATTTCTCAAATAACGCCTTCATCTTATCGTAATCTCTTACAGAGGCAATCAATGCTGTAAGGTTAATTTTATCACCATACTCCATTAAAAGCTCCTGCTGTATATCATAGGCATTATTCTCGTATATATCTACAATAATTACATGTTTAGGCTCAAAGGTTACAATCTGTCTTACAAGCTCAGATCCAATTGAGCCTCCTCCACCTGTAACCATACACACCTTACCTTTAATCAGCTTTTTGATAGCTGTTTTATCAAAGGTTATCGGTGGTCTGCCAAGCAAGTCATTTACATTAATATCGTTAAGCTGACTTATTACTGTCTTCGAGCTGTCACTTTGCTTGCTTTCGTCATATTCATCAAAAATAAGATTACCTACATATGGTATAACCTTAATATTACAAGGTGTTTTTGAACATTCACTTAATATTCTTCTTCTGTCTTCTTCGTTACAGGAAGGTATAGCCATAAGAATAGTATCAATATTTTCAGTTTTACATATTGACTCTATCTTAGCTGTAGTACCTATTACAGGTACATTCTGTATCTTCTTTCCTGTAAGCTCCTTGTTATCGTCTACAATACCTATTATATTATATTGCTGAGCTATTTCATCACTTAAAGTTGCATTACTAACCTCTTTAAGAATAATTTTACCAGCTCTGCCTGCACCTACAAGCAGGGTTCTCTTGCCGGCATTAACCTCACCAGCCTTTACCAAGGTTAAAAACGTTGTTCTAAAGGCTAATCTGAATAAAATAATACACGTTGTTGAAATAATGTACTCTAATATGAGGAATGAATAAAAGCTCTTCATAGAACCGTAGATTTCAAAAAAATCAAAGAACGATAATATTGCAACCATTAACACTCCAACAGCTGTACCTAAAATGCAAGAAAAATAATCCTTTATATTAAAATATCTCCACATTTTAGTATAAGCACCACATAACCACAATGCCATAAAAGTAAACATTATGGTCAAAAGGGTTTGTTTAGTTAGATTATACGGCTGTAACACAGTTAAATTAAATATAGAAAGTACGTAGTTAGTAAATAATGCAGACACTCCTATAATGAACATATCTGCTAATGCCAGTACAAACTTTCTAAAGCTAAACAGCTTTATCTTTTCTTTCATATCCATCCTCCCAAAAGCAAAACTCTAAAATTTCGCAAATATACAAACTCTGTAAAAACAGAATAAGCTCCTATATATACCCTATAAAAACAAATATAAAACCGTTGAACAAAATCAATAAAAACGTTCACACACGCTTGTTATAATACCACAGTTTTTGAATTTTGAATAGTACTTTTATGCAATTTAGTTTAAAACGTCGAAAAAAACATATTTCAAACCCACAAATACTTATTTCTTTTACAAGTACGATTTACAAAGAATTACATATATAATAATTACATTTTACCATACACATATTATTTATAAGCTTAGTTAAAACAAGCATTAAAAAATCATATTTTGTTTTATTTAATCTATCCATTTCAATTTATCATAACCTATAAAATCAATGAATATACTTACTGTGTAAACAAACACTGTCATAACACAAGGACAGGTATTTGAAAAGGAGAGATAATAATGGAATACAGCTTGTTAAAAAAGACGATTTCTGTTAAAGAGATTGTTTTTGACGGATGTTCAGAGCAACCGGTTGACCTTGACCTTACATTGCCGGACTATTGTCCTGACATATTGCGTATATTAAAATGCAGGGTTACACCTAAAATTCTTACAAAGAGTATTTCGGGAGACAGATTAGATATAGAGGGAACAACTGAAATAAAAATACTCTACATAGACTCTATAAAAAAATCAGTAAGATGTAGTGACCACAATGTCCCATTTTCTACATCATTTAATATGAAGCAAAGCCCTCAAAATGCAATTGTAACAGCAAAAGTAAAAACAGAGTATATAAACTGTCGTGCATTAAGTCCACGCAGACTTGATATTCACGGAGCTTTCTCTGTTTGTGCAAAGGTTATTTGTAAATCTGATAAAGAATTTCCTGTTTCTATTGATGATGATAATGTACAGGTAAAAGGGAATAGCATAAACACATCTGCACTTGTGGGTATGGGACAACAACAGTTTATTCTCTCAGACACTGTAACACTTGGTGCTGAAACATCAAATATAGAATCTATCTTAAAAAGCGATGCAACCATAATAAAGGGTGAGTGTAAGGCTATAAGCAATAAGGTTATGGTTAAAGGTGATGTTAATATCCGTGTGCTTTATCTGGCAGACCTTAACACCGGTGAAACAAAAATTTTTGACTACACACTTCCCTTTAATGAGATACTAGATGCTGACGGAGTAGACGAAAATTGCTTGTGTATAACTAACATAGAGCTTGTAAATCATATCGTCAATATAAAATCTGATTATTCAGAAGCAAATAAAGCTGTAACCTTTGAAATCAAGCTTTCGGCTACTGCCCTTGGTTACAGCACACAGGAAATAGAGCCGATAGCTGATGCTTATTCTACTGACTATGACCTTAACCTTGTATACAGCCAAACACAGCTTTCAAGCATTGAAAAAACATATAGTGAAAGCTGTATTACAAAGGCTACTGTAGAGGCAGGCTGTGACAACATACTTTCAATTTCAGATTTATGGTGTGAGCATTGCAGTACTACAACCTTTATAGAGGACGGAAATCTGCTTATAAAGGGTAAGCTTAATATGTGTATACTAGCTAAAAACAGTGAGAATATACCATTTTATTCCGAGCGTGCAATTGAATTTACCTACCCTGTTTCGCTGTCGGAGCCTGATATATCAGCAGAGGTAGAAGGTATAGTTCAATCTATAAGCTACAGAATAAATGGCAGTAATTCAATAGATTTCAGAATAGAAACAAAGCTTGATATCACTTTGATGAAAAACAGGTCAATAAGATATGTAACCTCAGCAGAGGCTGATTTGGAGCATCCAAGGGTAAAAGATACCGACACTGCCCTAACTCTTTATTATGCAACAAAGGGTGAAAGTGTGTGGAATATAGCTAAGAAATATGCTGTTTGCTGTAATGCTGTAATGAAGGAGAATGATTTATCAGATGATGATATAGCTTCTTCAGTTATGCTGTTTATACCAAATGTGTAAGGGAGGATAAAAATGGAGGAGAGAAACATTTATCAAGATATTGCCCAAAGAACCAACGGTGATATTTACATTGGTGTTGTGGGACCTGTAAGAACCGGTAAATCTACCTTTATAAAACGATTTATGGACGCTATAGTTATACCTAATATTGAAAATCAAAGCAGAAGAGATCGTGCAGTTGATGAGCTTCCTCAATCGTCAGCAGGCAGAACGATTATGACAACTGAGCCTAAATTCATTCCTGAGGACGCAGTTGAAATCACTTTAGACGGCAACGCAAGCCTTAGAGTGCGTGCCATAGATTGTGTAGGGTATATTGTACCAAGTGCATTAGGATATATCGAGGACGAACAGCCACGAATGGTAAAAACACCGTGGTTTGATGAACAGATTCCATTTAATATGGCAGCCGAAATAGGCACAAAAAAGGTAATAACAGACCATTCTACTATTGGTTTAGTAGTAACTACAGACGGCAGTATAAGTGATATACCCCGTGAGGAATATGCCGAAGCTGAGGAACGAGTAATAACAGAGCTTAAAGAAATAAATAAGCCTTTTATTGTTCTACTTAACAGTATGTATCCTCAATCTCCCGAAACCACACAGCTGGCAAAGGAAATAGGCACAAAGCACAATGTTCCGGTAGTAGCTGTAAACTGTATTGAGCTGGACGAAACAGAAATAAAAAGGATTTTAGCTCAAATTCTTTTTGAATTTCCTATTAAAGAAATTAAAATAAATATGCCTAAGTGGGTAACAGCACTCGAAAAGGAGCATTGGCTAAAAAGCTCAGTTTATTCTGTACTTTCATCATCAGCAAGCAAAATTAAAAAAATACGAGAAATCCAGTCTGTTATAAATTCTGCAAAAAGCTGTGAAAATATTCAAAACACTGAAATCGACACCATTGATCTCGGCAAAGGTACGGCTAAGCTTTCTGTTATTCTTAACAACAGTCTATTCTATAAGGTACTAGGCGAAAAAACAGGGCTTACTATTGCAGATGAGGGCGATATGCTTAACTGTGTTATGGAGCTTGCAAAAATGAAAGCTGATTTTGACAAGATACGAAAAGCATATGAAAATGTAAACGAAAGTGGCTACGGAATAGTAATGCCAACTATGGAAGAGCTATCACTTGAAGAGCCTGAAATTATAAAGCAAGGTGGAAAATATGGTATAAGATTAAGAGCCTCTGCCCCATCAATACATCTTATGAAAACAAACATAACTACCGAGGTAACTCCAATAGTAGGTTCAGAGCAACAATCAGAGGAGCTTGTTTCATTCTTACTTAAAGAATTCGAGGAAAATCCAATTAAGATATGGGAATCAAACATATTCGGTAAATCCTTACACGAGCTTGTAAACGAGGGTCTTCACAACAAGCTCAACCGTATGCCTATAGATGCAAGAAATAAAATGAAGGAAACTATAGAGCGTATTATAAACGAGGGCTGTAATGGATTGATTTGTATTATTTTGTAGTTAATATAATGTTCCAACAAAAAAACGATACACAGTTAGGATTAACACCTACACCTGTGTATCGTTTTTATTCTGCAAAAGCAATAGGGACACCAACAAGGGGTGTCCCAAAAGCTCGAATCAATACTAAATTATTCCTCTGTTGCAACAGCTGGAGTAGCAATTACTCTTGTTACCTTACCTGAACGTAGGCAACGAGTACAAGCGTAAACACGCTTTGGAGAACCATCTACAATAGCCTTTACACGCTGAACGTTTGGCTTCCAAGTTCTGTTTGATCTTCTGTGTGAATGAGAAACCTTTATACCGAAAGTAACGCCCTTGCCACAAATTTCGCATTTTGCCATATCTCGGCACCTCCTTAAGTGCTATTTAAATCTTATACGAATACAACGTTTAATATAATAACAGATTTTTTCAAAAATTGCAATACCTTTTAAAAATTTATTTCACTGATAATAATACTATATCAAGGACTATTTAAAAATAAAAAAAGTATTAAATTTTTGTTCTAAATAAAGTGATTTTTAATACAGAAAGCCTCACTTTTAAGACAAAACAAACAACGCTTTTTATTTTTTGCATCTATCTACCCTATTATATTTTTGATTTCATTTTAATTCGTTGAAAAATCTTTTTACTTATGTTATTATAATAAAAATATAGTGTTATGGCAATATGCCTACTAAGCTCATAATAAATTTGGGAGGATTAACTATGCTTTATAGTTTATTTAACGGTACACTTTCTATTCAGAATGTAATAATGCAAATACTTGCCGTATCTATGATAGTATTTCTTGTTATGCCTTTGCACGAATTTGCACACGGCTTTATTGCTTACAAGCTAGGAGATAACACTGCTAAAAATATGGGCAGGCTTCGTTTCTCACCATCAGCACATATCGACCCTGTTGGTGCACTTATGATTTTGCTTGTAGGCTTTGGCTGGGCTAAGCCTGTACCTGTAAATCCAAGAAATTTCAAAAACCCTAAGGTTGGTATGGCTATAACAGCCTTAGCTGGCCCTGTAAGCAACGTTATAGCTGCTTTTTTAGGAGCAATATTATACTATGTTAATATTATGCTTGCCACAAATGCAATTTTACCATTATTCGTATGCGAGCTATTATACTTTTTCTTTTCTTATTTTATATCAGTAAATGTTTCACTTGCTGTGTTTAATCTTATTCCTATTCCACCTCTTGACGGTTCAAAAATATTATTTGCATTTTTGCCTGACAAAATAGTGTACAAAGCTTACCAATATGAAAGACAGTTAAATTCTATCCTTATATTACTTATTGCAGTAGGAGCCTTAACAGGTCCGTTATCTTTCTTTCAGGGTATACTTGCAGAAGGTATTATGAATATTGTAGGAACAATTTTTATGCCACTTCTATAAAAAATATTTGCTTTGGGAGGTGTACAGGTGGATAAAGAGGTTACTGTATTAAAATATAAGGTGTGTGACTTTGAGGGTCCACTGGATATGCTTTTACAGCTTATTGCTAAGCACAAGCTTGATATATGTGATATTGAAATAGCTGTACTTCTTGAACAATATATGGAACAAATAAACCAAATGCAGGAAGACCAGATGGATATATCAAGTGAGTTTTTAGAAATGGCTTCTCGACTTGTATATATAAAGTCAGTTTCACTTCTTCCAAAGCACGAAGAAGCCGAGGAATTGAAAAAGGAGCTTGAGGGACAGCTACTTGAATATCAGGAATGTAGAAGAATTGCTGCACTTCTTGGTAAAATGGCAACCTATGATATATACACAAAAGCACCATCAAAAATAAAATTTGATATGACCTACACTCGCACACATCAACCCGAGGATATTGCAAAGGCTTTTCTTGCAGCAGCAGGCAGAGGTAGAAGTAAGCTACCACCACCACGAGAAGCCTTTAGTGGAATTGTAGAGAGAAAAATAGTTTCGGTAAGCTCACGAGTTGTTTATGTTCTTAGACAGCTGTGGGACGGTACACCGGTAAAATACAGAAGTCTTTTTAAAGACGGTAGCCCTAAGTCAGAGCTTGTTGCTACCTTTTTGGCAGTGCTTGAGCTTGTAAAAAATAGCCGTATTCGTGTTGACGGTGACGGTGATACAGCTGATGTAAGGCTATTAAGAAAGGATAAGTCAATTGAATAAAACAGAAATTAAATGTGCAATAGAAGCAATATTATTTGCAAATGGTGCTCCTGTACAGCTAGACACCATTCGCAAGGCTATTGAAATAAAACCAACACAGGCTAAAGAGGTAATTAACGAGCTGATGGCTGAGTATAACAACTCATCTCACGGAATAGCCGTAATAAGACTTGAAGACAGCTATCAGATGTGTAACAAAAAAGAATTTGGAGAATATATTCGCAGGGTAATGGATTTAAAAAGAAATTCCCCTCTTTCACAGGCTGGTCTTGAGGTTCTTGCCGTAATAGCATATAATCAACCTGTTACAAAAGCCTTTGTTGAACAGGTGCGAGGTGTTGATTGTTCGGGCGTAATAGGCAGTCTTACAACCAGAGGGCTTATAGAAGAAAAGGGGCGACTTGAACTCCCTGGCAGACCTCTATTATATGGCACGACAGAAAACTTTTTAAGATGTTTCCAGATAGAATCACTTGATGACCTCCCACCTCTACCTGAGCAGGAGGACGAAAAAAAGGAATCTAAAAATAAAAAGCCTAAAGAAAATCCTGATAAAAAATCAGAAGCCTTTGTTAAAAATCTGATAGAAGAGAAATAAATCTAAAGGATTTAACCCTCTTAATCAGGGGCATACTTTTACACAAAAAGGAATTTTATAATTTTTATACAAATACAGAAGTAAAGGAGCTAAAACGAATGACAGCACGTGTAATAATATTATCAATACTGGCTGTTATCATACTTTTAATGTTCTTTTCTGTAAGCCTGTATATTGATTACAAAGAAAACAAAACAACCGTATGGATAAGATATTTATTTTTTAAAACCCCTATCTATCCACGCAAAAAGAAAAAAGCTAAACCCCAAAAATCAGATAAAAAATCTGAGAAAAAGGATGAAAAAGCTTCTAAGGATAAAAAAGAAAGCTTTTTTACCTCAACTGCAAAATCACAAGGACTAGGTGCTGTAATAGAAATTTTAGAAAAAATCATTCAGATATTAAAGGATTTCTCATCATCAACACTTAAGCATCTTAAAGTAAAAAAATTAAAGCTTAATGTAGTAACAGCCGGAGAAGATGCTGCTGATGCTGCTCTCAATTTTGGCTATGCAAGCAGTGTAATTTACCCTGCGTTAGGAGTATTGTCGGGTTTAATCAGCTTTTTAAATATTCCAGATGTAAATATCACTGTTGATTACGACAAAAAAGAAACCTCAGCAAGCCTTTTGCTCCAATTTAAAATAAAATTGTTTTTCCTGCTGGCAATAATACTCAGGTATGGTATAAAGGGAATTCTACTGTATATTGATGTAACAAAAACTGATACTAAAGAAAATGAATCACCTAAACAGGAAAACTCAGCTGTAAAAAATTAGCAGATTATAAATATAAAATTATTAAGGACGGTGTAGTTATGGAAAACAAACAACCACTTGAAGGACTTATGGGTACTACCATAGAAAAAATTAATCAAATGGTAGATGTAAACACTGTTATAGGTAATCCTATAACAGCACAAGACGGTACAATTATTATTCCTGTTTCAAAGGTATCGTACGGCTTTGCTTCAGGAGGTTCAAGCTTTGCTGCAAAATCAGCACCAAATAAGGATTTATTCGGTGGTGGTGCTGGTGCTGGTGTTTCTATAAATCCTATTGCATTCATTGTAATTTCAAACGGTGACGCTAAGGTACTTACAATTGACGAGCCTAACTCTACCACAGCAGAAAAAGCACTTGCTATGGCACCAGATGTTATAGATAAAATAGTAGGTATTTTCAAAAAAGAGGACAACACCTCTAAAGAAGACGAAGCAACCAATACAGAAAAATAATTAATTTATAAAGCTAAGCCAACTGTAAATAGTTGGCTTAGTTTTATATTGTAATAAATATCACTCTTTCAGCATAAAATTCAATTATAATGATGTTTAGTATAATTAGGAGTGGTTTATGTTGAAAGTCTGGATAACAATTTTTGTAGTTATATTTTTATTTGTTATATTTATGAGCTATTTTTCAGTATCTGCAAAGGCTGATACTGAAACAATAGGTGTGTCTGCACAATCTGCTGTGCTGTACTGTGTTAATAATGACACTGTACTCTTCGAAAAAAACTCTAATAAAAAAATGAGTATGGCAAGCACTACAAAAATACTTACAACGCTTATTGCACTTGAACATTCACAGGCTGAGGACAAGGAGGTTACTTTTACTAAAGAGATGATCGCCGAAGGCTCGTCTATGTATCTTAAAGAGGGATATAAGCTACACCTTTCTGACCTTGCAACAGGTATGATGACCGTTTCGGGCAATGACGCTGCAAACGCTGTTGCTATATCAATATCAGGCTCAATCGAGGAATTTTCCAAGGTAATGAACAGCAAGGCTCAGCAAATAGGAATGACATCATCAAGCTTTGTTACTCCATCTGGCTTAGATGACGAAAATCATTATTCCACTGCTTTAGATATGGCTCATTTAATGGCATACGCTATGTCAAATAATAGCTTTGCAGAGCTTACTGCTAAGAAAAATGCAAGGGTTGATTTTATAAGCCCCGAAGATATGAGCATTACCTATGGTAATCATAATAGACTGCTTTCACTTTATGAATATTGTAATGGTGGTAAAACAGGTTTTACTAAAAAATCGGGCAGATGCTTAGTAACATCAGCTGAAAAAGACGGTGTAAAGCTTATAGCTGTTACTCTTAATGCACCCGATGATTGGAACGACCATATAAATATGTATAACTATGGTTTTTCAAAGGTTACAGCTGTAACAGATGTTGATAAGAACTACACCATAAACACAGATGTTGTAGGTGGAACAGAAAACAGCGTAGCTATAAAGCCTGTAAAAGCAATTGACTATGTAAAGCCTGCTGACAGCAATATTGAGGTTACACGAAAGGTAATTATAGACAGCTTTCTTTATGCTCCAATTGAAAAGGGTGAGGTTGTAGGCACTGCACAATATTATCTTGATAATAAGCTTTTATGTGAGGTTCCCTTGGTTACAACAACAAATGTAGAATATAAAACCGTTGAAAAAGGCTTTTTTGAGAGTATAGCAGAATTTTTTAAAAAATTAAATTGCAATAACAAATTGAACACTTTTTAGAATAAAGCCCGGCTTTTCTAAGCCGGCTTAATTTCCAACAAGCACGGACATCTAACGGTGTCAAGGTCGCCGTAAGGCGAGGCGTAGCCGATACCTTGACGCTGT
>JAXJUF010000024.1:0-29841 GCA_036309185.1 Acutalibacteraceae bacterium | reverse complement strand
TTGCTTATTTGTGGTACAATATATATTGTTCATAGTGATTTTCCTCCTGTTAGGTTGGTGTGGTAACTTTATTCTAACATCGTGGTTCATCACTGTGAACCTTTTTTTATTTATCTGTTCAATTTCATTTTACAATTTACCACGAAAATTTTTTAATAAATAATTTTGAATAATTAATTATTCTCGTTATAGAATAATAGTTGTATATGTTTATGTAACGGGAGCTGAAAAAAGGTGAATTTGTATAATGAGTTTGATGTTAATTATCAAATGTTAAATAAAGCAATGCGAGCAAGTCAGAGCTTTGATATTGTATGCAGACAAATTTCTATAAAAGGCAGAAAGGCTTGTTTGTTCTTTATAGATGGTCTTGTTAAGGATGATGTAATGGAAAAGATAATGGAATTTTTCTTTTCTGTAAGCGATGAAAGCTATATGGAGAATGCATATACTTTTTCAGAAAACTGTGTACCTTATGTAGAGGTAGATGTTTTAAATAATGTAGAAAAAATAACAATAAATGTACTTTCAGGTATGACAGCTCTTTTGGTAGATGGCTTTGACAGTGCTATTATGATTGATAGTAGAACCTATCCACAAAGGCAAACAGCTGAGCCAGAAAAGGATAAGGTAATGCGTGGCTCTAAGGATGGCTTTGTGGAAACTATGATAAGCAATTTAGGCTTAGTACGTAGAAGAATACGAAATCCTAATCTTACCGTAAAGCCGTTTTTAGTTGGTGAAGTAACAAAAACCGACGTAGCTGTAGTGTATATGGATAATTTAGTAGATAAAAATCTACTTAAAAAAATTTGTGAGGGTATTAAAGCACTAAAGGTAGATTCTCTTGCAATGAATCAGCAAAGTCTGCTAGAGGCTTTGTATAAGCATAAATGGTATAATCCGTTGCCCAAAATAAAATATACAGAACGCCCCGATACTACTGCCACAGCTTTACTTGACGGAAATATAGTTATTTTTGTTGATAATTCTCCCTCAGCTCTTATTCTTCCAACCTCAATATTTGATATAATAGAGGAGGCAGATGATTATTATTTTCCACCTGTTACAGGCACATATATTCGTTTTACAAGATATATAGTTACAATTGCTACACTATTAATTACACCTGTGTGGCTTCTAGCTTTACAAAACCCTAACTTTGTGCCAGAAGCCTTTAAATTTATATTACTTACAGAACCTGTTAATGTACCAATATTCTGGCAGTTAATGCTACTTGAAATTGCAATTGACGGACTAAGGCTTGCCTCAATAAAAACGCCAAATTCGCTTAGTGCCTCATTAAGTATAATAGGAGCTATTGCATTAAGTGAATTTGCCGTTAAGGTTGGTTGGTTTTCAACAGAGGCTATGCTGTATATGGCTTTTGTAGCAATATCTAATTATACTCAGCCAAGCTATGAGCTAGGCTATGCACTTAAATTTTTCAGAATTTTAATCCTGATTGCAACTGCACTCTTTAATTTCATAGGATTTTTAGCAGGCTTAGGTATTGTTATTATTTTGCTTGTAACAAACAAAACAGTTTCAGGCAAAAGCTATCTCTATCCTCTTATTCCTTTCAACGCAAGAAAGCTATGGCGAAAGATAATAAGAAAAAGAGCATAAATTATATAGGGGGTATGTACAATATCATACCCTTAATATATACATAATCTGCCACGTTAATATAAAAAATATCATAATGCTTGTATTCAAATGCTATTTAGGGTATAATTGAATATACAATATTCCCAATAAAGGATGAAAAATTGAATGAAAAACAAACTACATTTTATATCTGTTTTTATGATAGTGTTTATTAGCCTAGGGATTTTTTCTGTTCCTGTGAACGCTCAGAGTGTATATGCTAATATTGAATCTATCAGTACATATTTAGAAATACCAGAACAGTTTACTGTTACATCGGCAAATGTTTATTCTGACCAATCGCTTACATATGAGGTTAAAGCTATTACAGCAGATAATGCCAACAATCTGATTATTACATCAGAAAAAACAAATAGATCCGAGGATGTTTTTAATTTTAAATATCTTTCTAAAGAAAATCTGGATGAAGAGCTTTTAAATATCAATTCAGGAAGCAATACTATATGTGGAACTATATATGATAATGTAACAAATGCAAGCTATAAAGAGCAGGAGAATGCAGTTGTTTTCAATTTATATAATAGAAACACAACAAGTAATGCAACAGCCTATACTATAATAAACGGTCAGCTTATAACCGTGCAGTATATATCAAATGACGGTGAGCTTACAGTTGACGAAAAGGGTGTATTTAATAAAATAGTAGATAGCATTACAGTAAATCAGCTTTATCAAAAACCACAGCATTTTAAGATTTCACAGGTTTTTGGTAAGGTAGTGCTTGTAGTAATAGTATTTGCAATTATATTAGCAGTACTGCTATTTGTATATTATGCAAGTGGTGTAAGCACTAAGAGAAAATCAAGCAGACAGCTTGCAGATAAGTATTATAACGAGCTTAAAAATGAGGGCTTAATGGACGAAGCACAGCAGACTGATGAAAAGTCTACCGACGATTATGTTGCTTCAACTGTTATTGAACCTTCAGAAAAGGTAAGACCAAAGGATTATCAGCCGGAAGCATCTGTTATGGATTCAATGCGTAAGCCTAAATTTATAGAAGATGAATGGGAAGATGTTGATCTTGAAAGAATGTTTGCTTTGCCTGATCAGCCTGTAGATGAAGAAGTATCAGATGATGATTTTGAATCAATTACAGAAAATCCATCAGAATATATTTCAGATTCTATACTCGAAGAGCATATTGACGAGCCAGAGGTACAGTATAGCAGAGCAGACTCAGCCAGAAGATATGCAAAAATGTTTATGGGTTCTGATGTTGAGCCTAAGCCTGCTGATTTAGTTGTTGAGCCAGTTTCAGATGTTGACACAGAGGAAACATCTTCACTTACAGATGAAGAGATTGCCCGTCTTGAAGAAAGACATAGACAGCGTGTTCTTAAAAGAATTAGAGCACGTAAGGGTAAGAAGAGAAGAAAAAGAAATGTACAGACAGAACGTTCAGCTACAACACGTCCATCAAAGAGAAAGAAACCTTCAGCAGACAGTGATAATACTCTATTTGGAGAGTTTGAGCTTGACGGATATTGGGATAAGTACAGAAGTTAACAGGAGGTAAATAATGAATACACTTTCTATTTTAAATGCAAGAGTTATGGACCCTGCAAACAATGTTGATGATAAACTTAATGTTTATATTGAAGATGGAAAAATAGCAGATATCAGCCCAGAGGTACACAGTGCAGATATTACTATTGATGTAAATGGTATGGTAGTTGCACCAGGTCTAGTTGATATGCATGTTCATCTTCGTGACCCTGGCTTTACAGATAAAGAGGATATAATCACAGGCTGTAATGCAGCTGCTGCAGGTGGTGTAACAAGCTTACTTGCTATGCCAAATACAAACCCTGTTACTGACTGTGCAGAGGTTGTTGAATATATAAACGAAAAAGCAAAAAATGCTAAAGCTAGAGTATACGTGGCTGCAGCAATTACAAAGGGATTAAAAAGCGAGGAGCCTACAGATTTGGACGAGCTTTCAAATGTAGGCGTAATAGCATTGTCGGATGATGGTAGACCTGTTGAAAATACAAAATTTATGGCTGATGCTATGAAAAAGGCTCCTCAGAAAAATATGTGTGTAGTTGCACACTGTGAGGATTTATTCCTTGCTGACGGTGGAAAGATAAACGAAGGTGCAGTAAGTGAACAGCTTAATGTAAAGGGTATACCTGCCTCTGCCGAGGACGCAGGAACAGCAAGAGAAATTGCACTTGCTGCTGCATATGATGTGCCTATTCATATTTGTCACGTAAGTACAAAAACCTCTGTTGCACTTATAAGAGACGCAAAAAACAGAGGGGTAAAGGTAACAGCAGAAACAGCACCTCATTATTTTTCATTAACCGAAAAAGCACTTTTATCACGTGACGCTGACTTTAGAATGAATCCACCATTAAGATGTGATGATGATGTACAGGCTATAATAGATGGTTTATGTGATGGTACTCTTGATGCAATCGCTACCGACCACGCACCTCATACACCACAGCAAAAGCAGGATTTTGAATCTGCACCAAATGGCTCAATAGGTATGGAAACTTCACTTTCTGTAGGTATAACATATCTTGTAAATAAGGGTATCCTTACATTACCACAGCTTATTTCAAAGATGTCAGTAAATCCAGCTAATATCCTGAATATTCCAGCTGGTAAGCTTTCAGTAGGGGATAATGCAGATATTGTTATATTTAACCCTGATGAAGAGTATACAGTAGATATAAACAAGCTTCATGGTAAATCAATAAATACACCTTTTAAGGGTATGAAGCTACAGGGCAAAGTAAAATACACCGTTTTAAATGGTGAGATTGTATATAAAGATTAATTTGAAATCGGAGGAAGAACAATGGCTTTTGATAGACTAATAGAAAAAATAGTAGAAATGCAGAACCCAACAGTAGCAGGTCTTGACCCTAAGCTTGCATTTATTCCTGATTTTATCAAGGAAGAAGCATATGCTAAATATGGTAAAACCCTAGAGGGTGCAGCAGAGGCTTTGCTTGTTTACAATAAGGCACTTATTGACGCACTTTGTGACATAGTACCTGCTGTAAAGCCACAGGCAGCGTATTACGAAATGTATGGTTGGCAGGGTGTTAAGGCTCTTGCAGAAACTATTGCATACGCAAAATCAAAGGGTATGTTTGTAATTACAGACGGTAAGAGAAACGACATCGGCACAACTATGGAGGCTTATGCAACTGCTCATCTTGGTTTAACAGATATCGAGGGTGATAGTGTAACAGCCTTTGGGGCTGATGCACTTACAGTAAACGGTTACCTTGGTTCAGACGGAATTAATCCTGTAATCAACGTTTCTAAGAATATGGATACAGGTATGTTTGTACTTGTAAAAACATCAAATCCAAGCTCAGGCGAGCTACAGAATTTAAGCCTTGAAAGCGACGAAACAATCTATCTTCATATGGGTAATCTTTGTGAGCAGTGGGGTTCAGAGCTTATGGGTAACTATGGTTATTCAGGTGTTGGTGCTGTTGTAGGTGCAACCTATCCAGAACAGCTTACAGAGCTAAGAAAAGCACTTCCACACACATTCTTCCTTGTTCCAGGCTATGGTGCTCAGGGTGGTACAGCTGATGATATCGCTGGTGCCTTTGACAGCAACGGTCTTGGTGCAATTGTAAACTCATCAAGAGGCATTATGTGTGCTTGGCAAAAAGAGGAAAATTGCAAGCCAGAGGATTTTGCACAGGCTGCAAGAAGAGAAGCAGAAAAAATGAAAAAGCTTCTTACAGATGTAACAGGAGAAATCAAGCTACCATAATAAATTGATTACAAAAAAGTCACAGCTTATGCTGTGGCTTTTTTAAAAGTGGGGTTATTTATATTTATGAAAAACACGATACTTCTACCTAAAAATGTTGAATATATAATAGATACTTTTTATAACGCAGGCTATAAGGCTTATGCTGTTGGTGGTTGTTCCAGAGATTCTTTAATGGGCAATACTCCGAATGATTGGGATATATGCACTAATGCACTTCCAAATCAGGTGAAGCAAGTATTTTCTAATCACCAAATTATAGATACAGGCTTAAAGCATGGTACAGTTACTTTACTCATTGATAAAACACCTTATGAAATAACAACCTTCAGAACAGAAAGCACCTATTCAGATAACAGGCGACCAGATTCTGTAATGTTTGTCAGCACAGTGCAAGAGGATTTATCAAGAAGAGATTTTACAGTAAATGCCATAGCCTATAATCAATATGAATATATAATAGATCCATTTGGTGGGCAAGAAGATATAAAAAATGCTGTTATAAGAACAGTTGGTAACCCTGATACAAGATTTAACGAAGACGCTTTAAGAATATTGCGTGCAATAAGATTTGCCTCAACTCTTGGTTTTTCAATTGAAAATGAAACTAAAGAAAGTATTCATAAAAATAAGCTTCTTTTAAAGAATATTGCAGTTGAAAGAATATGGGCAGAATTTAAAAAGCTAATTGTCGGCGAAAATTCTGTGGAGATTTTAAGAGAATTTGCAGATGTTATAGCTGTTTTTATTCCAGATATTATACCTATGATTGGTTTTAATCAGAATAATCCTATGCATTGCTATGATGTATGGGAGCATACTCTTTCTGCATTACAAAACGCTGAGCAAAATCTTTCTGTAAGATTATCCGTACTTTTTCACGATATAGGCAAGCCACTTACTTATTTTGAAGATGAAAAGGGAATAGGACATTTTTACGGTCATCATAAAGAGAGTAAGAGGATAACACTTGATATACTTACAGCATTAAAAGCAGAAACAAAGCTAAAAAACGAAGTAGCCACCCTAGTATATTTTCACGATAGAATAATTAACCCTACAGAAAAGTCAGTTAAAAGAATGATTTTTAAAATAGGCTCTTCACAGCTTTTTGAAAAATACATTCAGATAAAGATGTGTGATATAAAGGCTCAAACTCCCTCTGTTGTAGATGAGCGTATTAAAATTATCGAAGAAGTTATAATGATTTATAACAGATTACAAAACGATAACAAACTTGTAACCACAGTAAAAGACCTATCTATAAACGGAAATGATATAATTTTACTGGGAGAGCAAAGTGGTGAAAATATAGGCAAAATACTGAATGAATTGCTTGAGCAGGTTATAAATAATCAGCTTGAAAATAGGCGTGAGGAATTGCTTGAAATGGCTCAAATACTGGTAAATCGCAACAAAACGTTAAAATAATCTATTACAAGCAATAATATTTCATAGTGAAAAACATACAAAAAACACATTAAAAAGTGCTTAAAAATATTAATTGTGTTGCAAGAAATCGGTCTAAAAATTTGTGCAATCTTACACAAAAAGATTGCACAGTTTTTATGTATGCTTGGTAATATCGTTAATGAAATAGGGCTTAATAGTGCTAAAAAGTATTATTGTACAATAATATACGAGTAGTAACAAACTTTACAAATTTGTAACTTTATTGTAAAATACACCTTGTTCTTTGAAACTTATACTAAACAACGTTACTTTAAGCAGTGTTTAGTATTAAAGCGATTTAAGAATAAAGGAGTGAATTTAGAGTTTAAAAGCTCTGTGTTATTATGAAAATTACTAAGAAACTTTTATCAATTGCACTTACAGCGTTAATCACAGCAAGTACTATTCCTGCTGTAGCAATACAGGCTTCAGCTGAAACTGATATTCTTGCAACAGAAAATAGTATCTCTTTACAATGTGAGGAAGAATATGAGGCAACTCAGCCAACAGAATACGAGATGCCAACAGCCTTGCCAACAGGCTATGTAGTATTGTCAAAAACAAATATTACATTAGGTGTAAACGAAACTGTAAAAATAAATGCAACAATAAATGATACTGATGACGCAACACAGATTATTAACTGGTCTTCATCAGATACAAATATTCTTACAGTTGATAACGGAAAAATCACAGCAAAGAATACAGGTGTTGCAGTTGTTACAGCATCACTAAGCAATGGTAATTTTGCTGAATGCTATGTAACAATAAAAAATGCACCATCATCTGTAGCACTTAACAAAACAAGTCTTACACTTGGTATAGGCGAAACATACGATCTTAACAGTAAGCTTCCAAGTGGTTGTGGTTCATATAGCATTAAGTACACAACAAATAACTCATATGTAGCAACAGTAAAATCATCTGGTGGTATTGTTACAGCTAAACAAGAGGGTACAGCAGTAATTACAGCAACAACCTATAACGGTAAAAAGGTTACCTGTAGCATTACTGTAAAAAAAGCACCAGCATCAATAACACTTAACAAAACAAGTCTTACACTAGGTATAGGTGAAACCTATGATTTAAACAGCAAGCTTCCAAGTGGTACAGCTGCATACAGTATTGTGTATTCTTCAAGCAATGACAATATAGTTAATGTAAAATCAGCAGGTGGTTTTGTTACAGCTAAAAATACAGGTACAGCAATAGTAACAGCAACAGCCTACAACGGAAAAACAGTTACCTGTAAGATTACAGTTAAAAACGCCCCAACAGCAGTTTCATTAAATAAAAAATCTCTTTCATTACCTACAGGTGGTAGCTTTGACCTTAACTCATCATTAAAAGCTGGCACTGCTTCTCATACAATCAAGTATACATCAAGCAATACAAACGTTGCTACCGTAAAGTCAGCAGGTGGTCTTGTAACACCTGTTTCAGAGGGTACAACAACAATAACAGCTACAACCTACAACGGTAAAACAGCTAAGTGTACAATAACAGTTACAAAGGGTTATACTCAAGATGACCTATACTGTCTTGCTGCTGTAATCTGGCAAGAGGCAGGCTCAACATATTGTAGCGACAGACTACAGCTTATGGTTGGTAATGTAGTTCTTAACCGAGTTAATTCAAAACAATTCCCTGATACAATCAGAGGAGTAATCACAAGCAAATGTGCATACGGTACTATGTACTGGAACGGTGTTTCAATCCCAACAGCTACCGATTCAATAACTAAATCAGCAATCGACAGATGCTATTCAAACGCAAAGAAGCTACTTGAAGGACACAGAGTTCTTCCTGACAATGTAGTTTATCAGGCTGGCTTTGTTCAAGGCTCAGGCGTTCACACAACAGAAAGTGGACAGTACTTCTGTTATATATAAGTAATAAAAAAACTCGAAGATTTCGCTCTTCGAGTTTTTTTGATCGCAGTTAATTATTTATACTTCTCAAGTCTTTTAGCTTGTCGTATGTCGGTGCCTACAAAATTCATAATTACATATTCACCCATTAATCTTGAAATCAATCTTTTTGAATAAGCATTTTCAAGCTCGTCAAAATCAAGATTTGTACTGATTATTGTAGGCTTTTGATGAATAAGTCGGAAATTGATAATATTATAAATTTTATTTTTAGTAAAAGATGTATGGAACTCTGAGCCAAGGTCATCAAGTATAAGTAGATCACATTCCTTTAATGTTTCTTCAGAGTCCTCATTTGTATTGGTCTTGCGAAAGTTTTCTTTTTCAAGCTTAGATAGTATCTCTGGGGTTGAACAATAAATAACGCCAAAGCCTTTTTCGATAACAGCTCTACCGATAGCAAGTGAAAGGTGAGTTTTTCCTAATCCCGTATTACCCTTCATCAATATATTTCTTGAGTCCTCATCAAAGGTTTCAACATAGTTTTTACAAAATTCAAAATACTTAGACATACGCTCTCTGTCAGACATAGAAGAGCCTTCTTCAACTGTATTGCTATAATATTTTAGCTGGAAAGTATCAAAGGTTGAGAGCTTGAATGGAGATAGCTTATTAAGGTTATTGCAAGCTATTTCTTTTACAAGCTGTTTATAGCATATGCACATTTTTCCGTCTATATTGCCGTTGTCCTCACATAGGCTACAATGATATTTCGGTTCAAGCTCTTTTTCATCTATGCCAGCTTGTCTGTATATTGCTCTAAGTTTTTCCTGAGTAGCAAGATTTTCTTTTTTTAGCTCTTCAAGAGCCTCCTTTAAATCAATTCCACCCTTTAACATAATTTTTGTAATCTTAGTAAGAGTAGAGGTAAGCTCTTTTTCTGCAATTTCAGCTTGTGGATAATTTTTATAAAACCTTTGCTTTAGTATGTCAGCATCCTTTAAAGCCTTGTTTCTTCTTTCTCGTATTATACTGTTTGCTTCAGTATATACCTTTTTATCGTATCCCATTGTAAAGCCTCCTTACATTATTCAAATATATCAAAGTCTTTAAATGCATTTATATCATAAGAGGTATCGCCTGTTTTTTCATTGTTTTTAGGCTTTGGCTTATTATTATTTGTCTGAACGTTATTTTTAGATAATTCTCTGTTTCGTTTGCTGTCAGCAAGGTCTTTTTCTGTAAGTATTCCTTCTATGTGCCATTTCTTGATAATACCGTTAATATAGTTTATGTTAAATTCGCCTCTGCTGTTTACGCAGGTTTCATATGCAGTTCTAAGCATAGCCTCGTCATAGCCCCATTTGTTTACCCATAGGTCAGCAAAATCAAGCTGTTTCTTTGTTGGAGTACCAGCATTTTTAATTCCGAATGCATTGCTGGCAATATACCATGCTTCTTTTGTCATCATAATTTCGCCGATTTTTTCCTCAGCCTTTTCAATTGTGTCAATGCCAGCATCGCCCCAATCTCTGCCAAGTGCTTCTATGTACTTCATTTTAATTTTGTTTTCCGATTTTGCAAAATACAAAATCATAGTAATTACTTCGTATGGTAAACCGTCGCTGTCGTGTAGCATAAGCAAGGTAGAGGAGTCATTGTGTGTAAGTGGTCTGCCAAGAATAGTTTCAGCCTCCTGCAATAAAATAGCGTAGCCGTCATCAACAGAAATTCGCTGTGCAACTGATACAGGGTCAGGCTTTTCAACTCTTGCAATTGTTCTGCTAGGTGGAGTGTAGCTTTCCATATTATTTTTTATTTCTGATATAGTAGCTGTTGCAGTATTATTAAGAATTGGCTCGTATTCGATAGGAGCTTGTACAGGCTCGGTATAGCTTTGCTGTACCTCAGGCTGTGTATCCACAACAGCTGTTGTACTATCACTGTTTTTGTGAAACAAACCCACGCTAATCCAAAACTCCATACAGTCCTTAACATCAATAGGGTCCATATTTAATGCCACAGCAATATCGTTAGCTGTAATATTTTCTCTTCTACAGGAATTTCTAAGTAACCATAAAAGCACCTTTAACTGAGAAGCTCCTGCAAGCTTAATATATTTGTCTACAACATCGGCAGGTACAGCAAAAACGTTGCCCCAAGCACCTGCACCGGTTGAATAAAATTCCATAATTAACACACTCGTTTCTTTTTAACTAGACAATAATTATATCACAAATTCTCTTCTATCTCTACAAATATGTAATTAAAATTAAGAATTAATTTTGTAATATAATGGGCTTAGCTTTCATAATTATTTATTGATAGAATGAGGGGTGTTATTGTGATACTCAATAAAAAAGAGCTTTTAAAAATGATTTTAATTACATTTTCAGTTGTAATATTATCGGTATTATTTTTATACGGTTGCAATATGTACATAACAGCCAATACGCACGGAGAAGAGCTACCAGTTATAATAATAGATGCAGGTCATGGTGGCGAAGATGGTGGTGCAGTTGCCACTGATGGCACAAATGAAAAGGATATAAACCTTAGCATAGCAAAATATCTTAATGATATGTTTATAACAGGTGGATTCAAAACGATAATGACACGCTCAAACGATATTGCAATTTATGATGAGGGCTGTGAAACCATAAAATCTAAAAAGGTTTCAGATATGCATAATAGATTAGAAATTTTCAATAGCAATGATAATGCTATTATAGTAAGTGTACATCAAAATAAATTTGAACAAGAAAAATATAACGGTACACAGGTATTCTATTCACCAAACTCAGAAAAAAGTGAACAGCTTGCTGAAAATATAAGATTATCCGTTGTAAATATGCTACAGCCTGATAACAAACGAGAAAATAAAAAAGCAACAAAGGATATCTACCTGCTTTATAATTGTAAACAGCCGTCTGTAATTGTGGAGTGTGGTTTTTTATCAAATAACAATGAGCTTACAAAGCTTAAAACAGAGGAATATCAAAAGCAGATAGCATTTTCAATTTATTGTGGTTGTCTGGAATATATTAATTCTGATAGTATGGTCGGAATATAGTTATTTACAGATTTTTTGTTTGAGCTTTAGGTGCATTTATAATATAAATACCTGCTACAACCAAAATGCCGGCAAAAAGATATTTAATATAAAATTCCTCACTCAATATAATACAGGATAAAATAGAGCCGAATATAGGTATCAGCGAGTTGAAAATAGCAATTTCACCAACAGGGTTACAGCTGATTAATTTATTGTAAAGTGAGAATCCAATAGTTGAAACAAGCACCAACAAAAACAAAACAATTAAACCATATGGATTAATTGTTTTTAATTCACCTCCCATTGCTATCCCAGTTAAAATCATAACAACACCACCCAGACCAAGGCTTATTCCTGTAACAACAAGTGCATCAGCCTTTTGTGTAACAATACGTGTTAATATACCACCAAAGGCAGAGCATATTGCACTCATAAGTAACATACCGTCACCCTGTAATGAAAATGCAGTACTGTCAGTAGAACCAAAGCTTATATTAATTATCAAAATACCTACAAATCCAAGCAAACAGCCGATAGATTTTTTTAATGTTAAATGCTCATTTTTAAAGATAATACAAGCTAGTATTATTAGAATAAATGTACTTGAGGAATCTATAATAGATGAACGTGACCCAGGTAAATTAGATAATCCCATATAAAAGAAAAAATAGTGCAGTGATGTATTTACAATAGCAAGCAATACAAGCCATAAAATGTTTGTTTTATCACCAAGCTTAAATGATTTTTTAGTAAGCCTTGCAATAGCAAGCGTTATTAGTCCTGCTATAAAAAATCGTATACCTGCAAATAAGGTTTTTGCACCTGCGTCATTTCCTGAAATTTCAAAGAAATTAAATCCTAGCTTGATAAGTGGAAAGGCGAAAGCCCATGTTAATGCAGATAGTGTGGCAAATAGAATTACAAATGGTTTTATCTGAAATATGTTTTTATTTTTAGTCATAGCTTATACTCCTTGTGTTTTTTATAATCATATCACTTTTATAAAAAAATCTCAATTCAACGAAAAAAGTATTTCAAAACACTTGACTTTTTGTGAATAGTCTGCTATAATCTTCAAGGAAAATAAAGAAAAGCAGGTATGCTTTCACCTATGAGGTTCCGTCTTGCATGGGTCAATCATTTAGTATTGTACACTATAAGTGTGTCATTGTGTTTGATTGCGGGCGGATTGTATCTGCTCGCATTTTTATTTCTTATAATATTTTGGAGGTGCTTACCAATTAGCAATAAGGAACTACAGATCAACGATGAAATTCGTGATAAGGAAATTAGAGTAATCAACTCAGACGGTTCTCAGCTTGGGCTTATGTCTGCTGTTAAGGCTTTAGAAATTGCAGAGTCGCAAAATCTTGATTTGGTTAAGATTGCGCCTCAGGCAAAGCCACCTGTATGTAAGGTAATGGATTACGGTAAATATCGCTTTGAACAAGCAAAGCGTGAAAAAGAAGCTAAGAAAAATCAGCGTGTAATTGATGTAAAGGAAATAAGACTTTCACTTAATATCGACACACACGATTTCAACACAAAGGTGAACCAGGCTACTAAGTTTATCAAAAGTGGCAACAAGGTAAAGGTTTCTATTCGTTTCCGAGGCAGAGAAATGGGTCATCCGGAAATAGGCCAAGACAATATGGACAGATTTGCACAAGCTATGGAAGAGGTAGCAGTTGTAGAAAAACCAGCAAAACTGGAAGGACGCAATATGCTGATGTTCCTTGCTCCAAAATCAGCTAAGTAAAAGGATAAACTAAGGAGGATAATATTATGCCAAAGATTAAAACACACAGTGGTGCAAAAAAGCGTTTTAAGATTTCTAAGAACGGTAAGGTTATGCGTGCACACGCTAACAAGCGTCACATTCTTAACAGCAGTAAGAAGACAACAAAGCGTAAGAGAAGCCTAAGAAAGAGCGTTGCTACAGACAAGACAAATGTAGCACAGCTAAAGAAGCTAATCCCTTACAAATAATTAAGAGAATAACGTTAAAAATAAACAACCAATACGGAGGTAAAAGAATATGGCACGAGTTAAAGGTGCGATGATGACTCGCAAGAGAAGAAAGAAAGTTTTAAAACTAGCTAAGGGTTACTGGGGTTCAAAGAGCAGACACTTCAAGATGGCTAAGCAGGCTGTAATGAAGAGCGGTAACTATGCATATATCGGCCGTAAGCACAGAAAGAGAGATTTCCGTAGACTATGGATTACTCGTATTTCAGCTGCTTGCAAGAGCAATGGTACAAACTACTCAACATTTATGAACGGTCTGAAGAAGGCTGGCATTACACTTAACAGAAAGATGCTTTCTGAAATTGCAATTGCTGACCCAACTGCATTCACAAAGCTAGTTGAGCAGGCTTTGAACGCTTAATATAAAAGCTGTAGGTGCGTTTGGGAGAATGCTCTCCCAAACGCTTTTTCGTACTCTGAAAAAATATTTGAGGTGGGCATATGCAGCGTATTACAAGTAAGGATAATAACATTGTAAAACATATTTCAAAGCTTATAAAAAGTACCTCTTACCGAAATGAAAATAAAGAATTTGTAATAGAGGGTGTAAGGCTTTGTTGCGATGCTGTTGATAGTGAAGTGAAAATAAAAACAGCTGTATTTTCTGATTCGGCACTTGAAAAATATAGCGAACAAATAAATAAGATTGTAGAGATTTGCGAAAGCACCTTTGTGTTTTCTGATAAGCTGTTTTCTCAAATTTCAGACACAAAGTCACCACAGGGGATTCTCTGTGTATGTAACGAAGAAATTAAAAAACTTAATATAGAGTCAAGTGGTGTATACCTTGCACTTGAGCATATTCAGGATCCATCAAATATGGGTACAATATTGCGTACAGCCGAGGCATTAGGAGTAAAGGGAGTAATATTAACAGAAAATTGTTGCGATATTTATTCTCCTAAGGTGCTTCGTGGTACAATGGGTGCAGGCTTTAGACTACCTGTAACTATATGCGAAAATATGGTTGATATGGTAAATTCACTTAATTCACAAGGAGTATCAACAATAGCTACAGTTGTTTATAATAATGCTATGCCAATAACCCAAATACCAAACGAGGATAAAAAGCTATGTGCTGTATTAATTGGTAACGAGGGTAATGGCCTAGAGAATGAAACTGTAAATGCGTGTAAAATAAAAGCTACAATACCAATGCTAGGCAGATCAGAATCGCTTAATGCATCAGTGGCAGCCTCAATTTCTATGTGGGAATTATTAAGGGGGTAGGCTTGTGGCAGATACATTAAAATATTGGGTGTGGTTACAGGCTTGTCTTGGCTATGCCAACCCAAAGATAAACATTGTGCGTAGATTTTACCCCTCAGTGGTCGATTTTTATGAGGGTGGCAAACAGGAATGGATATTATGTGGTTGCTTTACAAAATCAGAGATGAAAAACCTATGTACATTTACCCTTGAGCAAGCACAGCAAATTATAGATAAATGTAACCAGCTTGGTTATAAAATGTATACTATGGATATGAAAGATTATCCTAACCAGCTTAAAGAAATTTATGATCCACCTGCTGTACTTTATGTAAACGGAAATTTACCCGATGTAGATAATATTTTATCAATAGCAATGGTAGGAACAAGAAATGCAACTGTTGTGGGCAAAAGGCTTGCGTATTCAATTGCTTATGATTTATCAAAATCAGGTGTAGTTGTAGTAAGTGGTGGTGCCTTAGGTATAGATAGCTCATCACATAATGGTGCATTAATGGCAGAAGGTAGCACTATTTGTGTGCTTGGCTGTGGTATAAATTATAATTACCTTATGAGCAATGCTGAAATGCGTAGCAAAATAGCACAGACAGGTGCAGTTATTTCAGAATATCCACCAGATACAGCACCACAAAAATATAGCTTTCCAAAAAGAAACCGTATTATATCAGCTCTGTCACAGGGAGTATTAGTGGTAGAGGCAGGAGAGAAAAGTGGTGCTTTAATCACAGCAACAACAGCACTTTCTCAGAATAAGGATGTATTTGCAATTCCGGGTGATGTAACCAATGCAGTGGCATTTGGAACAAATAAGCTTATAAAGCAGGGTGCAAAGCCTGTTACCAATGCACAGGAGATTATTGAAGAATATACAAATAAATATTCTTTAACAATAGCAGAACCATTGCCTATTGAACAAATTAGTGATAATATATTAAACAGTATTACTAACGGAAGAAAAAGAGCTGTTTCTGTAAATCAGATTATTTCTGAAAAAAATAATAGTATAACCATTGAAAATAAGGACAAACCTATTACAGATAAAGGTTGTACAACCAATAAAATCAGTAAAAAAGAGCTTGACGATATTTCCGATAATGCAAAAGCAATTTATGACATTGTTTTTGAAAATCCGTCAACAGTTGATGATATAATTATAAAAACAAAATTACCTGTTTCGGTAATTATGCAGGCTTTTACAGAGCTTGAGCTTGAAGAGGTAATTACAAGAAAATCAGGAGGAATTTATTATCCTGTTTGATTTATACTAAGTATTATTTTTAAGATACTTAGTATTACACAATCAATTGAAATAGAGTTGAAATAAAATTGATTGTATGATTTAAGGAGGATTTTATGTCAAAGTTAGTTATAGTGGAGTCACCTGCTAAAGCTAAGACTATAAAAAAATATTTAGGCGAGGGCTATGAGGTTGTAGCATCAATGGGTCACGTAAGAGATCTACCTGCAAAAAGACTTAGTGTAAATGTAAGAAAGCGTTTTCAGCCTAATTATGAGATTATTGAGGGTAAAGAGGAGCTTGTTGCAAAGCTGGAAAAGGCAGCAAAAAAAGCAGACTATGTTTATCTTGCAACCGACCCCGACCGTGAGGGAGAAGCTATTTCTTGGCATTTAGCTTATATTCTGGGGTTGGAGCTTAACGAGCAAAATAGAGTAGAGTTTAACGAAATTACCAAAACAGGTGTAACCAATGGTATGAACAACCCTCGTTCTATTAATCAGGATCTTGTAGATGCTCAACAGGCAAGAAGAATCCTTGATAGACTCGTAGGCTATAAGCTTAGTCCTTTTCTTTCAAGATGTATTCGCAGAGGCTTGTCTGGTGGTAGAGTACAATCTGTAGCTGTAAAAATTATAGTAGACAGAGAAAAACAAATTCGTGATTTCAAGCCAGAGGAATATTGGACAGTAGATGCTAAATTTTTACCAAAGGGTGGAAGAAAGCAATTTACAGCCTCATTGTACGGTACAGAAGAGGGTAAAATAAAAATTACTAATGGTGAAGAGGCACAGCAAATTGTTTCAGAGCTTGAGCAAGAAGAATTTAAAATAACAAAAATTCGTAACGGCACAAGAAAAAGACAACCAGCACCACCTTTTACAACCTCAACTTTACAGCAGGAAGCATCAAGAAAGCTTAACTTCCAGTCACGTCGTACAATGAAGGTAGCTCAAGAGCTATATGAAGGTATCGAAATACCACAGCTTGGTGCAGTTGGTCTTATAACCTATATGAGAACAGACTCATTAAGAATTTCAAACGATGCTATTGCAGAGGTTACTGAATATATTAAGGGTAGATGGGGCGAAAAATATCTGCCAAAAGAGCCTAGAGTGTTTAAATCAAAATCAAATGCACAAGACGGCCACGAGGCTATTCGTCCTACAATGCCATCACTAGAGCCAGATAAAATAAAAGCAAGCCTTACTAATGACCAGTATAAGCTATACAAGCTTATATGGGAGCGTTTTACAGCTTGCCAAATGGCTGAATGTGTACAAAAAACTACAAGTGCAGATATTCAGGGTGGTAAGTATATCTTTAAGGCAACAGGCTACCGTATTGATTTTGACGGTTTTACAACATTATATGTAGAAAGTCAGGACTCAGCAGAGGAAAAGCAAAAGGAGCTACCACCACTTGAAAAGGATATGCTTGTTAAGCCTAAAGAGATTATTCCTAACCAGCATTTTACACAGCCACCAGCACGCTTTACAGAAGCGTCACTTATCAAAACACTTGAAGAAAATGGAATTGGTCGTCCATCTACATATGCGGCTACAATTTCTACAATTACTTCAAGAGGCTATGTTAAGAGAGAGGGTAAAACACTATTTCCAACTGAGCTAGGAGAGGTTTCTACAGAGCTTATGCTTAAGCATTTCCCTAAGATTGTAAATGTTAAGTTTACAGCACAGATGGAAGAAAATCTTGATAAGGTTGAAAATGGCGACCAGCAGTGGGTTAATCTGCTAGAGGATTTTTATGGTGATTTCAACGAAACGCTTAAAACAGCAAAAGAAAACACCAAAGATATGAAAATTAAACTTACCGAGGAAGAAACAGACATTGTATGTGAAAACTGTGGTAGGAAAATGGTAATAAAAATGGGTAGATTTGGAAAGTTTATTGCTTGTCCGGGTTATCCTGAATGTAAAAATGTAAAGAACTTTGTAGAGTCAATAGGTGTTGCCTGCCCTAAATGTGGTGGAGATGTTATTGTAAAGAAATCTCGTAAGGGTAGAGTATTCTATGGCTGTAACAATTACCCTGATTGTGATTTTGTATCATGGACAGAACCAAGCAACGAAAAATGCCCACAGTGTGGTGGCGTTCTTTACAAAAGAAGAGGTAAAACACCAAAGCTTTACTGTGCAACAGAGGGCTGTGGATTTTCAAAAATTTACGAGGAAGAATAAAATTTATGAGTATAAAGGTAATAGGAGCAGGTCTTGCAGGCTGTGAGGCTGCGTGGCAGATTGCAAACAGAGGAATATATGTAGAGCTTTACGAAATGAAGCCAAATAAAAAAACACCAGCTCATCACAGCGAAAATTTTGCTGAGTTGGTTTGTTCTAATTCACTAAAAGCCTCAAGAGTAGCAAGTGCAGCAGGTCTTTTAAAGGAAGAAATGCGAAATCTTAATTCTTTGCTTTTAATGTGTGCAGATAAATGCAGTGTGTCTGCTGGTGGTGCTTTAGCTGTAAATCGAGATGATTTTTCTGCTATGGTTACAGAAAAAATAAGAAACCACCCTTATATTACAGTGGTTGAAAAAGAAATAAACGAATTACCACAGGATGGTATATGCGTAATAGCCACAGGTCCTCTTACCTCAGATACTCTGGCTGATAATATTAAAGAAAAATTCGGTGGTGCATTAAGCTTTTTCGATGCAGCTGCACCAATTGTAACAGCAGAGTCAATAGACTTTGACAGTGCATTCTTTGCCAGCCGTTATGACAAGGGTAGTGGTGACGACTACATAAACTGTCCTATGAATAAAGAAGAATACGAGCTTTTCCACAGCGAGCTTGTAAATGCAGAAAGAGCACCTCTAAAGGATTTTGATGTGCAAAATCCTAAGGTGTACGAGGGCTGTATGCCTATAGAGGTTATGGCACAGCGTGGTGCAGATACAATTCGTTTTGGTCCTATGAAGCCAGTAGGACTTAGAGACCCAAAAACAGGTCATCGCCCTTGGGCTGTTTTACAGCTTCGTAAAGAAAATAACGAGGGTACATTATATAACTTGGTAGGCTTCCAAACAAATTTAAAATTCCCTGAGCAAAAAAGAGTCTTTTCATTAATACCAGCTCTGAAAAATGCAGATTTTGTAAGATATGGTGTAATGCATAGAAATACATTTATTAATTCACCACAGCTTCTAAACTCAGATTTTTCGCTTAAAGAAAATAAAAACATTTTCTTTGCAGGTCAGATAACAGGTGTAGAGGGCTATATGGAGTCAGGTAGCAGTGGCTTAATGGCTGGTATTAATGCAGCTAGATTATATAAAGGTATTGATACTGTTACATTACCCGATTGCACTATGATAGGAGCTTTATCTGCATATATCAGCAATCCAACGGTTACTAATTTCCAGCCAATGGGTGCAAATATCGGCATTTTACCACAGCTTGACGAAAAAATAAGAGATAAAAAGCTAAAAGCAGAAAAGCACGCAGAGCGTTCACTTTTTGCCTTAGCTGAATTTATAAAAGAAAATCAGATTTAATATTAAATTATTTTTATAGATTGGTGTTAAAGGATTTTAAAAGGTTTAAATATTATGGTTAAAAGAAAGACTAGCGTAAAATCTATATTATTAGCTATATTTATATCTCTGTTTATAATATTCTTACTTTTCTCTTGTTTTATAGGTTCACAGGTAGTTTTAGGCTCTACACAGCTTGTTACAAACGAGGAAACAAAGGGTATACCTGAGGGCTTATGGGAAAAATATAATATGGATTATGATTCCTTTTGTGAGAAATATACAATCGAAACTGTCAGCCTGAAATCAACACATTATGAGCATAATATTCCTGTTGATTTTATATATGAGGATAAAAATAGCACTGATATTGTAATTATGGTACATGGTTTAGGTGATAATCGTTATTCAAATTACCCCATAGCTGAATTTTTTCTGGAAAATGGATATAGTGTTATTACATACGACCAAAGAAGTACAAATGAAAATACTGCCGAAAAAACAACCTTTGGATATATGGAAAAATACGATCTTATTGATTGTATTAACTATGCAAAGGAATTTGCAAAGGGTAATAGAGTAATAATATGGGGCACATCATATGGTGGAGCAACAGCAATACAGGCAGTAAATTATGATAGAGTTTGTAAAGATGTTAAATATCTTATTCTTGATTGTCCTGTAAGTAATATGGAATGGATGGTTGAAGAAGAAATTAAAAAAATGGATATACCTCTTCCTACTGGATATATGGTGTGGTGTGGAAGTGTTATGAATGATGCTATGCTTGGTTTTTCATATAATGAAGTCGATTCTGCTGAATTAGCAAAAAGTATGCATGTTCCAACACTTGTTATTAATAGCAAGGTTGATAATGTAACACCATACTTTATGGGAAAAGAAATTTATGATAATCTTCCAGATATTATAAATGAAGAGAATCGTTCAAGAATAAATCAACTTTGGACTGTTGAAGACAGTAAACACGCAGAGGTATGGCTTGATCATAACGAGGAATATCGCAATACAGTAAATTCATTTATTCAAGGCTGTTATGGATATTATATAGAAGATAAAATTCCTAAAAATTAAAGATATAAAAAAGAGGATTATTTATGAAAATTATAGTAGACGCTTTTGGTGGCGATAATGCACCTCTTGAAATAATCAAGGGCTGTGCAATGGCAGTAGAAGAATATGGTGTGCAAATTATTCTTACTGGTAATGAAGAAATAATAAAAAATGTGTCCACCGAAAATAATATTTCACTTAATAATATGGAAATAGTGCATACAGATGTTGTTGTATCGCCTGATGATGATGCTTCAGTGGTAGTTAAAGAGAAAAAAGACTCATCTATGGGCTTAGGCTTTCAGCTACTTGCAGATGGCAAGGGTGATGCATTTGTATCAGCAGGTAATAGTGGTGCATTAGTTATGGGTGGTACTCTTATTATAAAAAGAATAAAGGGTATAAAACGTCCAGCATTTGCTCCTGTTTTGCCAAAGGCACAGGGGTGCTTTATGCTTATAGATAGTGGTGCCAACAACGAGGTTCGCCCAGAAATGCTAAAGCAATTCGGAATAATGGGTTCAATCTATATGAATAGGGTTATGGGTATTAAAAACCCACGAGTAGGACTTGCAAATGTAGGTACAGAAGAACACAAGGGTACTCAGCTACAGCACGATGCATATAAGCTATTAAGCCAAAGCAATCTTAATTTTGTTGGTAATATAGAGGGTAGAGATATTCCAGCTGACGCTTGCGAGGTTTTGGTAACAGACGGCTTTACCGGAAATATGGTTTTAAAAACCTATGAGGGTGTAGCAATAGAGATGATGAACAAAATTAAGGCAGTCTTTAAAAAGAGTACCAAAAATAAGCTTGCTGCTGGTATAATTATGAAAGACCTTAAAGCTCTTGCAACAGAAATGGATTACAACGAATATGGTGGAGCTGCAATTATGGGTGTAAACAAGCCAGTATTTAAGGCACACGGAAGCTCAAAGGCTAGAACTATGAAAAATGCCATTAAGCTTACTATGCAATTTGTAGAAGGTAATGTAATAGAAGAAATAAGCAAAAATATTTAATACTATTTCAGCTCTAACAAATGGATATCTTTTCGGCAAATTTTATCCACTGTTTAGAATAGAAATAGTATAATCCCATAAGAAAGGAGTATTCATAATGGAAGAGCTTGAAAAAAGTCTTGGTTATAAGTTTAAAGAAATTAATTATCTTAAAACAGGGCTTACTCATTCTTCTTATGCTAATGAGAATAAAAAGAATAATATCAAGTGCAATGAAAGACAGGAGTTCCTTGGAGATGCTGTTTTGAGTATAGTTGTATCTGATTATATATATAAGAATTGTCCTAATCTTCCCGAGGGAGACCTCACAAAGCTAAGAGCATCATTGGTTTGCGAAAAGTCACTTGCTGGCTATGCACGCTCAATACAGCTTGGTAAGTATTTGTTACTAAGCAAAGGCGAGCGACGCTCAAACGGTAATGACAGACCTTCGATTTTAGCAGATGCATTTGAGTCAGTAATAGCTGCAATCTACCTTGACGGTGGTATGGAAGAAGCAAGAAAATTCGTTTTAAAATTTGTTATTCCTGACATAAAAAGTGCAAAGACAATTAGATTTAAGGATTACAAAACATCATTACAGGAAATTATTCAAAAAAATCCTGAGGAAAGGCTTGAATATGTACTTGTAGCAGAAAGTGGTCCAGACCATAACAAGCACTTTGTTGTAGAGGTTCATCTTAACAGTAATGTAATAGGCAAGGGTGGAGGCAAAAGTAAAAAAGAGGCTGAACAGCAAGCAGCCAGAGAAGCAATGAGGTTGATGGGATATTGAAACACTCAAATGTAGCGATTTTTGTTCCTCATAATGGTTGCCCAAATTGCTGTTCGTTTTGTAATCAAGTAAAAATCACAGGTCAGCAAAACCAACCAACAGCACAGGATGTTATAAACGCTGTACAAGTTGCTATGCAAAGTAAGGGATATAACCCCGAAATGTCAGAAATAGCATTTTTTGGTGGTAGCTTTACAGCTATCGAGCGTAGCTATATGCTAGAGCTTTTATTTACTGCTTCTACATATGTAAAAGATAATAAATTTATAGGAATAAGAATTTCCACACGACCTGATTTTATAAATGATGAAATACTTACAATTTTAAAGGAATACGGTGTTACATCAATAGAATTAGGGGCACAAAGTATGTGTGATGATGTTCTGAAGGCTAATTACAGAGGTCATAATGCACAGCAGGTTGCAAATGCCTCTCAGCTTATAAAAAAATATGGTTTTAATCTTGGCTTGCAGATGATGACAGGCTTATACCAAAGCACACCACAAAAGGATATATATACAGCTAGGCAGATTATAAGCCTAAAGCCTGCTACAGTGCGTATATACCCTACAATCATTATGAAAAATACATTGCTTGCCGATTATTACCAAAGTGGAAAATATCAAACATATTCATTAGAAGAAACTGTACAGCTATGTGCAGAGCTTTTAACAATGTTTGATGAAAATAATATAAAAGTTATACGTCTGGGGCTACACAGTACAGACGAGCTTGCAAGCTCAATGGTAGCAGGTCCATGGCATCCGTCGCTTGGAGAGCTATGTTCATCAAGAATTTACAGAAATAAAATTGAAGCTTATATCAAAGAAAACAGTTTGCCAAAAGGCAGTTATTCTATATCAGTAAATAATAAAGAAATATCAAAAGTACTTGGTCAAAAACGCAGTAATATAGCATACTTCGGCAATATTGGTTATAGCCTAAGTGTAGTGTCATCAGATATTACAAAGGGTAGCTTTAATGTTGAGCCAATATTAATATCTAATTAAAAGCTAGACAAATTTGGATTTGCAGAACAGTTATGCACAAACCAAACAGCACAAACTGATTATCCTAACATTACTTACTATATATAAGTGGTATGATTAGAAGAGGGGTTCCAAGGGGACCGTTAGGTCCCTTTGGTCGTTCAGTGAGGGGTTTGGGGAGAGGGATCGAAACCTCTCCCCAACAATCTTTGCTTACTTTCTTTTGTAAGAAAGTAAGAGCCTGTGCGGCTTGAGCACATTATAAAAATAAGAATTTTATTATAAATTAATGGTTTGTAAAAGTTGATATTTTATAAGTTAATATAAAAGCAAGTAAGACATCGACACATTATATGTGTCCCTTAAAATACAAACTAAGTTTTATAAAAAACTATTTGAACGCAATGTAGCGTGAGTAATAGCTTACACATACAAACCTAAGTCTGTCTTATCTATTCTTTAAATAGATATTAGTATTACAACAGCTGTTTATAAGTATTATAGGAGTTGAAATTGTGTTATTAAAATCACTGGAAATACAGGGGTTTAAAACCTTTCCCGATAAAACTAAATTAACCTTTGACAGAGGTATAACCTCTATAGTAGGGCCTAACGGTAGTGGTAAAAGTAATATAAGTGACGCCATTCGTTGGGTACTTGGTGAGCAATCACCAAAGGCTATAAGATGCTCTAAAATGGAGGATGTTGTATTCAACGGTACAGATAACCGTAAAAAGCTTGGCTATGCAGAGGTAACGCTTACCTTTGAAAATAAAGACAGAGCACTTGCGTTTGAGGGTGACGAGGTAGCTATAACAAGACGTTATTATCGTTCAGGCGATAGTGACTATATGATAAATAAAGCCGCAGTAAGATTAAAGGATATTCACGAGCTTTTTATGGATACAGGCTTAGGTCGTGATGGTTATTCTATGATCGGTCAGGGTAAAATCGACAGTATAGTAGCCTCAAAAAGCGAAGAAAGACGAGAGATTTTTGAAGAAGCCGCTGGTATATCCCGTTACAGATACAGAAAACTGGAGGCTGAACGTAAGCTAAAGGGTACAGAGGAAAATCTTGTGCGTTTGCGTGATATTCTTACTGAGCTTGATGACAGAGTGGGTCCACTTGAAATACAGGCTAAAAAGGCAGAGGCATTTTTAGAATATTCAAACGAGAAAAAAGAGCTTGAAATAGCCCTGTGGCTAAACACAATAAAGCAGTCAGCGTCTGTACTTCGTGAACAGGAAGAAAAGCTGGAAATAGCCAGAAGTCAGCACAGTGCAGCTGAACAGGCTTTAGATGAAATTCAAAAAGAAAGCGAAGAGCTGTTCCTGCAAAATAGTAAGCACACAGCCCTAATAGACGAAATAAGACGAGAAATCTCTACCTATGACCAGCAAATAGCAGAGAAAAACTCAAGCATTTCAGTTGCTAAAAATAATATCATACATAACAACGAAAATATTCAAAGAGTAAAGCAAGAAATAGACTCTCTTGTAACCTCTGCAAAAAATGCAGAAAATGAGATAAAAGAGAAAAAGCAGAGAATAGAAGAATATAATAGCAGAATTTCACAGCTACAAAGGTCATATTCTTCAACTGAAAATACTCTTAATGAAATAAATTTAAGTGTAAGCAAAAATTCAGATTTACTTCAGGAAATTTCTCTAAATCTTACAAAGCTTACAGCCAAAGCAGCAGATATTAAGGTATCTGCTATGACAAGTATGGCATCAGTGTCAGAGGCTAAAGAGCGTATAAATACACTAAATAAATCAAAAATAGTAAAAGAAAAACAGCTTGATGATTTATCAGCACAATGCAGAGATTACGAAAAAATGCTTTCTGACTCTACCCAAAGAGTAACATCATTAACTAACTCACTTTCAGGTAATCAGCTAAAATTAACTAAAAGACAAGAAAAGCGTGAGTCGCTAAAAAATACAGCCGATAAACTAAATCTTGACTATCAGGAAAGAGTACGCAGAGTGCGTATGCTTGAAGACCTAGAAAGAAATATGGAAGGCTTTTATAACAGTGTAAAAATTGTTATGAAGGAAGCACAAAGAGGTGCTTTACAGGGAATTCACGGTCCAGTATCAAGAGTTATTGATGTACCTGCAAATTATACCGTAGCTATTGAAACAGCACTTGGTAATTCAATGCAACATATTGTTACCTCTGACGAAGAAAGTGCAAAGTCTGCGATTAATTACTTAAAGCAGAGAGACGGTGGTAGAGCTACATTTTTACCACTTACAACTATAAAAGGTACTGTTCTTAACGAAAAAGGCTTAGAAAGCTGTCAGGGCTTTGTTGGTATAGCTTCACAGCTTTGTAGCTGTGAGCCACAGTATATTGCAATTCTTAATTCATTGCTCGGCAGAATTGCAATTGCAGATACTCTTAATAACGCAGTATCAATCGCTAAAAAATTCGGTTATAAATTCCGTATTGTTACACTTGACGGACAGGTTATAAATGCTGGTGGTTCTCTTACAGGTGGTTCACAGGGCAGAAAATCAGGCTTGCTTTCACGAGCAGGAGAAATCCAGAAAAATAAAGAAATTGCTCTTGATTTAAAGGAACAGGCATCAAAAGCCCTAGAGGAATATAAAACTGCTCAGCAGGATTATTCAGCAACAGAGGCTGATATAATAGGCACAAGAGCCGAGCTTTCAAAGGCTCAGGAAGAAAAAATAAAGATTGAAGCAGTGCTAAAAAGCAGTAAATCAGAGGTTACAGCACTAAATACTGCATTAACCGATTTAGAAAATGAAATTTTATTGCTTACAGCAAAGGTAGAAAGCCAGTCAACTGTACATCAAAACTCCCAGCGTGAGCTTGATAAAATAAATAAAGAGATCGCACAGGCTGAACAGGAGTCAAACTCAATTACAGGTGGCAGAGAAGAGCTTACCTCAAAGCGTGAAAACCTTGCTAACGAGCTTCAAAATATAAGATTGCAAATTGTTACAGCTGAAAAGGATATTGAAAATATAAATGCTGAAATAAAGCTTGCACTTACAAGCGAGAATACAAGAAAAATTAAAACCGAAGCATTAAATAAAGAAATTGACGAGTACAACAGCAGAAACGAGGCTATAAATACTCAGCTTGAGTTCCTCGAACAACAGCTTCAAGACCTTGCAGAAAAATCAAAGACAAGTCAAACCAGAATTGATGAAATAAATAAAGAACGCAAAGAAACCGATAGCAAAACAGTAAAGCTACGTCAGGCAGAGCGTGATAAGCTTAACGAGCGTGAAACAGCCGGTAGAGAGCTTTCAAAGCTGGAGGAGCGTAAGCTGAATTTACAAAAGCAGTATGATGATATAATCAGTAAGCTGTGGGAGGAATACGAGCTTACCCCAAGAGAGGCAGAAGAAAAATCAAAGCCAATTGAAAATCCTGCAACAGCTAAAAAACGCTTAAACGAGCTTAAAGGAAAAATAAAATCACTTGGTAATGTAAATGTATCTGCTATTGAGGAGTACAAAGAGGTTTCAGAGCGTCATAAATTTATGACTAAGCAGGTAGCCGACGTAGAAAAATCAAAGAATGAAATTATGCGTTTAATCGGCGACCTTACAAAGCAGATGAAAGAGCTGTTTGTAGAAAGATTTAATCAGATTAATGGTCATTTCTCAAAAACCTTTGTTGAGCTGTTTGGTGGTGGTAAGGCTCACCTTGAGCTTACCAACCCAGAGGATGTTCTTACAAGTGGAATAGAAATTATCGTTCATCCACCAGGAAAAATAGTTGTTCACCTTGAGGCACTATCAGGTGGTGAAAAGGCATTGGTTGCAATTGCTCTTTACTTTGCAATTATGAAGGTAAGTCCAGCACCATTCTGCGTTATGGACGAGATAGAAGCTGCACTTGACGAGGTAAACGTAGACCGTTTTGCACAGTATCTGCGTATTATGAACGACAATACACAGTTTATTCTTATCACACATCGTCGTGGTACAATGGAAGAAGCAGATGTGCTTTACGGTGTTACAATGCAGGATAAGGGTATCTCAAAGCTGTTGTCACTTCGTGCATCAGAGGTTGCAACTAAACTGAATATGCATTAAAATATATAATATATAAACGAAAGGGTGAGATAAATGGGATTTTTTGATAAAATTAAAAAGGGACTAAAAAAGACAAGAGATGCCGTTGTAAATCAAATAGATGGTATGCTAAAGTCCTTTACAAAAATTGACGAAGAGCTTTTTGAGGAGCTTGAAGAGCTTCTTATAATGGGCGATGTAGGAATGAACACTGCAACAAAAATCACAACAGAGCTAAGAGCAAGAGTAAAAAAAGAAGGTGTAACAGACCCTAACGAGGTTCACAGACTTCTAAGAGAGATTACAGCCGATATGCTAAGAGGTGGCGAGGAGCTTAATATAAATACTAAGCCTTCTGTAATTCTTGTTATAGGTGTAAATGGTGTTGGTAAAACTACAACAATCGGTAAGCTTGCAAACAATTTAAGAGAGCAGGGTAAAACTGTTTTGCTTGCAGCAGCTGATACATTCCGTGCAGCAGCTATAGACCAGCTTGAAATTTGGGCTGATAGAGCACAGTGTGATATTATCAAGCAAAAAGAGGGTTCAGACCCAGCAGCAGTAGTTTATGATGCTATTTCAGCAGCAAAGGCAAGAGGTGCTGATGTAATCATTGCAGATACAGCAGGTAGACTTCACAACAAAAAGCACCTTATGGGTGAGCTTAATAAAATAAGCAGAATTATAGACAGAGAGCTACCAGATGCAGACAAGGAATTTTTGATTGTGCTTGATGCTACAACAGGACAAAATGCTGTAAATCAGGCAAGAGAGTTCAAAAATGCAGCAGGTATAACAGGTATTGTTCTTACTAAGCTTGACGGCACAGCTAAGGGTGGTGTTGTTCTTTCAATTAAAGAAGAGCTTGGTGTACCTGTAAAATATATCGGTGTAGGCGAGCAAATGGACGATCTACAGCCATTTAATGCTGAGGATTTTGCAAAGGCTCTATTTACAAAAAGTGAGGAATAAATTATGAGAACTTTTGTAATAGCAAGCAATAACCTAAAAAAAGTAAGAGAGCTTAACAGAATACTTATTCCAATGGGAATAATGGCAAAAACTCCTAAAGAAATGAATATAACATTAGATGATGTAGAAGAAACAGGTACAACCTTTATTGAGAATGCACGACTAAAGGCAAGAGCTGCATATAAGCTTACAGGCTTGCCTTGCATTGCAGATGATTCAGGCTTAATGGTAGATGCATTAAACGGTGCCCCTGGTGTTTATTCAGCAAGATATTCAGGTGAAAATGCCACAGATGAAAAAAATAATGCAAAGCTTCTTGAAGAAATGAAGGATATTCCCGATGTACAACGCAATGCAAAATTTGTATGTGTTATCTGTTGTATTTTAGAGAATGGTAAAGAAATAATTGCCCACGGTGAATGTGTAGGAAAAATCGGTTATAACCTTATAGGTGAGGGTGGCTTTGGTTACGATCCACTGTTTATGATATCAGGTGGAAAAAGCTTTGCTCAGCTTACAGCTGAAGAAAAGGATAAAATAAGCCACAGAGGAAATGCACTAAGAATTTTAAAAGAACAGCTCAAAAAGTATATTACGGAGGAAAAATAATTAATGCTTACAAGTAAACAAAGAGCATACCTGAGAGGTATGGCAAATACAATGGAAACAATATTAATTATCGGTAAAAGTGGTGTTACAGATACAGTAGTAGCACAGGCTGATACAGCCCTTGAAGCCAGAGAGCTTATTAAGGGTAGAGTGCTTGAAAATTCTGATACTACTCCAAGAATAGCTGCAGACGAAATAGCAGAAAAGATTAATGCTGATGTTGTACAGGTTATAGGCACAAAGTTTGTATTGTTTAGACAAAAGAAGAAGGATTCTCAATACAAACTGCCAAAGGCTAAAGAAAAGGCATAATTATAATTTATCAAAAAAATACAAACAGAACCACCCACAATTCGGAGTAATTCTCGAATTGTGGGTGGTTATTTATTGTTATAAAATAATATTAAATTGCAATAACAAATTGAACACTTTTTAGAATAAAGCCCGGCTTTTCTAAGCCGGCTTAATTTCCAACAAGCACGGACATCTAACGGTGTCAAGGTCGCCGTAAGGCGAGGCGTAGCCGATACCTTGACGCTGTT
>JAXJUF010000023.1:0-9397 GCA_036309185.1 Acutalibacteraceae bacterium | reverse complement strand
CTGTGACAGGGGTATAGAATGTTTGACAACGCATTACTATCACTAAGGGGCTGTCTCACTAATCAAGTGATATAATCCCCTTAAAGTAGACACTTGAAAAAACAAAAAGTTTTCAAGGATACTTTAAGGGGGTTTTGTTATGTCAAAATATAGTTATGAAGAAAAAGTAGTAGTCATAAAAGCACACAAAGAAGGAAAAGGAAACAGAATAATATCAAGAGAATATGGAATACCACAAAGCACAGTAAAGTTGTGGTGTCGAAATTATGAACTGTTTGGAGAAGAAATATTCAAACAACAAAAGAAGCAGACAAAATGGAGCGTAGAAACAAAAACAAAAGCTGTGCAAGAATATCTGACAGAAAAAATTAGCATAGGAGCAATATGCAAGAAGTATAGAATTAGTACAAGTACAGTTTTCAGAAGATGGTTAAAGATGTATAATGGTTATAAAGAATTTAAGGAACGAAACTCCGCCAAAGGAGAAATCTACATGACCAAAGGAAGAAAAACCACACAAGAAGAACGAGCAACGATAGTAGCATTCTGCATAGAACATGGAAAAGATTATGGATTAACAGTAGAAACATACAAGGTAAGTTACCAACAAATTTACTCTTGGGTTAAGAAGTATGAAGAAAAAGAAGTAGATGGTTTAACCGACCGTCGAGGCAAAGCAAAGTCAGAAAGTGAGCTTAGCGAATCTGAAAGACTCCGTCAGGAAAACAAGATATTGCAAGCAAAAATAAAAGACCAGGAAATGGAGATAGCTTTACTAAAAAAATTGAGGGAACTGAGATGAGGCGATTGGTAAGCGGTGTAAGGAATGAAGATTCATATATAGCTATACAATATCTCAATAAGACAGAGGGATACCCCATAGAAAAGCTATGTAAGAAACTACATATCTGCCGAAGTGCATACTACAAATGGTTGAAACGAGAACCAAGCAAAAGTCAGCAAATCAACGAACAGTTAATTGAATGGATAAAAGAGTTGTATGAAGAACAGAACGATATATTAGGTTGCCGCCAGATGACAATTACTGTTAACAGAGTTCATAATGTTAATTACAACAAAAAGCGTATTCGCAGACTTATGCAAATACTTCATTTAAAATCGGTTTGTAGAAAGAAGAAATACAACTACCATCAAATCCACATCGGAAGTAACAGCAGAAAATATCTTAAATAGACAATTCTATGCAGATGCACCTAATGAGAAGTGGCTTACAGATGTAACAGAATTCAAATATTATGATGGCGAAGATACAAAGAAACTGTATTTAAGTGCAATACTTGATATATATGACCGAAGAATAGTTTCATACAAAATCGGAACAAGCAACAACAATCAGCTTGTGTTTGACACATTTGATGAAACTGTCGAAAACAATCCGACAGCACATCCACTATTTCATAGTGATAGAGGATTTCAGTATACAAGCAAAATTTTCCACAGCAAACTCGAACAAGCCGGTATGCGACAGAGTATGTCCAGAGTCGGACGATGTATTGACAATGGTCCTATGGAGGGGTATTGGGGTATTTTGAAATCTGAGATGTACTATCTGAAGAAATTTACTTCAAAAGAAGAACTGACTGAAGCTATTAAGAATTACATAGATTTTTACAATACAAAGCGTTTTCAGCTTAAACTAAAATGTATGACACCAATGGAATTTCATTACGCAAAAGTTGCGTAAAATATTCCACCATACCAATTGGTATGGTGGAATCATTCAACTAAACATTCTTTTTATTATTTCGTCTGTCTGCTTGACAGGGGACACTCCATAGTGAGACAGCCCCCCTTTTTTTCATATATTATATCTAAAAATAATATTTTTTAGTTTAAAGCGATTTTTAGTGTTTCAAGATTTTCTGTCATCATCGAAATATAGCTTTCACCATTATCGAATTGTGTTTTTGAAAGATTATGACAGGAATAAAAAGTAAGAACCTTTGTTGAGGTCTCACTTGCTATTGTGTCAGCTACCATACTATTGCTTAATTCTATTTTTAGAATAACAGGTATATTATCTTGTTTTACCTTATCTGATAGCAAAGCTATAGTTGACGCACTTGGTTCAGTTTCAGATGAACATCCTGGGAAAGCAGAATGATGTGTTAAACCATATTCCTTTGTAAAATATATAAGAGGGAATCTATCTCCGAAAATAAGCTCTTTACGCTTTGCATTACTAACAACATTTCTTATTTTTGTATCCAGGTCAATAAGCTTAACGCAATACTCAGATGTATTATTGTTATAATAATCAGCATTTTCAGGGTCTGCCTTACATATTGCTTTTGATATAGCTTCAACCATTTTCTTTGCATTCATTGGTGATGTCCAAATATGCTCATCAAACTCATTGCTATGCTCATCAGCACTGTCTGAATGATTATGCTCTTCTTCACCTACACAGGTTAATTCAACACAATCAATCAATTTTACAATTTGTATTTCGGTTGTGTCTATTGATTTAAGTATATCATCTACCCAAGCATCATTTTCTCCACCGATATATAAAAAGACATCAGCCTCCTGAATACTGATTATATCCTTTGGTGTAGGCTCATAGGTATGAGATTCTCCACCAGGCTGTATAAGCATTTTTAAATTAGCCTTATCCCCTACTATTTCTCTGGCGAAGTCGTACTGAGGAAATATTGTTGATACTATATTTAGCTTTCCATTATCTGTTTTTTCAGAGCTTGTACAGCCTGTAAATGCAACAGTAAATAATAAAAGTAAAATAAGTAATATCGTTTTTTTACGCATAGCGTACCTCCTTAAAATTTAATAATCCCACCACAGCAGACAAACAAGCTATGGTGGGGAATTTATACTATTCAATTACACGTCTGATTGTGTAATATCCATCTATATTTTGGTCACGCATAATCATATATCCTTCATCATAGGCATGTACTCTGCCACCGTTACCGTCATAAATAGCAACATGACCAGGATAACAGAGGATATCACCTGCCTTGGCTTCTTCTATTGATGGAACCTCAACACCTGCAAGATAAAGGTCTGTACGTATACCCCAAAGGTTAACACCAAAACGTTCATATACTGCACAAATAAAGCCTGAACAATCAACACCTGATGAAAGGTCTGTACCTCCCCAAACATATGGTATTACGCCAACATATCGCAAGGCTTCTTCTAAAATAGAATTAGCAACAATAGGGTTTACAGGTACATAAACAGATTGAGCTGTTGTATGAGGAACTATAAGCATTGTGTTTTGAGCAGTTATCTCACAAGAGGCTGAAAGATATGTTCCATCGGTAGTTGTACAGATTATTTCACATTCTCCATCACCTACAACTGTAACATTTCCAAACTCATCAACAAGTGCAACGTTTTCATCTGTACTTCTCCACTTTAAGCCCTGATTTGTTGTATCAGGTGGAAAAATTGTTGGGGTAAGTAATACTGATTCTGTCTGAGGCCCGTCAAAATCATATCCTATGTAATCAAGTGTAAGCTCCTCTGCTTTTATTTGTGGTTCTACAATTATTTCACATTTTGCTGTTTTACCATTAGATGTAGCACAGGTTATAGTGGCTGTACCCTCTGAAACAGCTGTAACGATACCATCTTTTACTGTTATAATAGAGTCATCCGAAGAACTCCAATTTAGTGTTGTATCTGTTACCTTATCTTTTGGTAAAACATCTGCATTAAGCTTAAGCAATTCGCCTGTTGATGTCATTGTATAGGCTAATTTATCTAATTTCACTTCTGTAGCATATACAGGAGAAGAAACTGTAATTTTAATTACATCAGAAGAATTATTATCTGGATTTATACAAGAAATATTTGCTGTACCTGCTTTTATAGCGTTAACAACACCGTTTGAATCAACTGTGGCAACGTTGATATTATCGCTACTCCATTTAAGATTTAGGTTTTTGTTATTTAAACCTTCTGCCAGCTTTACTGTATAGGTTGAATCTTTTGCAATTACAGCATTTTCTTTAGAAAGCTTTATATTTACTGTTTCTTTAGCTTCTGTAGTAGCTTGAGTTGCTTTTTCAATATAAATCCTAGATGATGATTCGTTATTTGCTAATCTTTCTGAAACTGATTCTACAGAAAGAATACCACTACCAACACAATAAGCACCAACTGTAAATGAAGTTATTGATACAGCTACTATTGTAAATGCAATAGTTAATATCTTCTTGTCTTTGGTTTTTATCTTTCTTAATATACTCATATCTAATACACCTTACAAAATAAACTATATTTTTCTCATTTGCTAATCGTTTATATGTTATTTAGCCTATTAAATATAGCACGTTTAGTAAAAAGTATCAATATATTTTAATAAAAGTTAAATTTATGTTCATATTATTGGAAAATATGAACATAAACCCCAGAAATAATCTACTTAATAATATTTTTCATATCATCAGGCAAATCAGTTGTAACTGTGATCTCCTTATGTGTAACAGGATGCAAAAATGTTATACTTTTACAATGAAGAGCCTGTCTTTTTATAACTTCTAAAGAACCTCCATACATATCATCTCCTGCAAGAGGGTGATTTATATGTGACATATGTACCCTTATTTGATGTGTTCTGCCTGTTTCAAGTTCAAACTCAACTAATGTATGACCATTCTTTATAAAAATTGGTTTATAATGTGTAATAGCTGTAACACCATCTGGTGTTCCTGCCATTCTTTGTATTGTATGCCCAGGCAAAAGAGAAATATTAGCGTTTACTGTGCCTGATTCTAATATTTCACCCTGACAAACAGCAACATACTTCTTATGAACATTTTTTACGAGATTTGCTGCTGCATAGCTATGCTTTGCAACTAAAACAAGCCCTGTTGTATCTCGGTCTATTCTATTAATCGCCCTGAAAGAAAAGCTCTCATTTTTACTATTAAGATAAAATGCAACTCCATTAGCTAATGTATCATCAATGTGACCATGAGTTGGATGTACAGGCATATATGGTGGCTTATTAAGCACTATTATATGGTCGTCCTCGCAACAAATATTAAGTGGAATATCTACAGGCTCTATCTGATTATCATCCTGAGGGAGCTTTATCCGAATTATATCATTCTCATATACATTATCAATAACACGCAAAAGCTCACCATTTCTTGATATGCCTAGAGGTACTAATTTTAATGCTGTTATAAGTCTGACTGAAATATTACAGTAATTACGTAAAAACCATTTAGCCTGTGTATTATCGTACTGCTTTGGAACAGTAAATTTTAAAATTACTTCACGCATAATTTCACCTGAACATAAATAGTAATAAGACTGCAATTAGTAGCTCTGCAAAGAAAATAAGAGGTATTCCCACCATAAATCTCATTTTCTTTGTTTTATGATGTATTAAATGCATTGTTATGTACATACCTACAGCTCCACCAATAGCTGAAAGTATAAACAAGGTTTTTTCGGGTATTCTCCATTTATTGTACTTTGCTTTAAGCTTATCTAAAATAGTAACGATAACAGAGATAATATTTATTACCATAAAATAAAACAGAATAATTAATATTGAAAATTTAAGCAAATTTTACCTCCGTTATTTATTTTACACATTCTAATGTTATATTTCCTAGCTTTGCACCTCTATACTCATCAAGAACTGTTACAGAGGCTCTCTCGGTATTAACAACACCACCTGACATCAGCATACCTCTTTTTCTGCCTATAACCTCTAACAGGTCGTAAGGCTCTATATTATCAAGGTCAACATCCTGCAATTTAAAGCGTTCTATAAATTGTGGTGTAGGATATTTACACATAACCTCAAGCAATCTAAAAGCAAGAAGCTCGGTATCCATTACCTGATCCTTTACAGCCCCTGTAAAAGCCAGCTTTTCACCAACCTCTTGGTCATCAAATTTAGGCCAAAGTACACCAGGGGTATCTAAAAGCTCTAAGCCACCACCAATAGAAAACCACTGGTTACCTCTTGTAACACCAGGTCTGTCTTCAACCTTTGCACTACCCTTTTTAGCCATTTTATTTATGAAGGATGATTTACCTACATTTGGAATGCCAACTATCATTATGTGTATGCTTCTGTTTTTCATACCCTTGGCTTCCCATTGTTCTATTTTATCTGAAAGCACCTCTCGTACAGTTGGTACAAACTGGTTTAACCCCTTACCTGACTTACAATCTACAGCTATAGCTGTAATATTATGTTTTTTATAGTAATCTATCCACCTATTAGTTTGTGCCTTATCAGCCATATCGCATTTATTCATTAGAATAATTCTTGGCTTATTCTGAACAAGCTGATCTAAATCAGGATTACGACTACTTACAGGTATTCTTGCGTCTATAATTTCTGCAACAATATCTACAAGCTTTAAGCTTGCCTGTATTTTTCTTTTTGTTTTGGTCATATGACCAGGGAACCACTGAATATTCTGAACTTGGCTCATTCTAAACCTCCGTTAATAAATATATGAAATTTTGTCAAAAGGGTATACAACACATTGTACCTTACCTATTATATCGTTTTTATCAACCAATTGAATACGGATACTTCTGCTGTCTACTGATACTGTTCTGTTATCACCCATTACAAAAACCTTATCTTCGGGTATAACATCTGGTATTTCCCACTCTACACCTGACAATGTAGCACTTGAGATATATGGCTCGTCTATAATTTTGCCGTCAACATACACTGCACCGTTTTCAGTATCAAAACCTATTGTTTGCCCCTCAACTGCTATTATTCTTTTTATAAAGGCATTATCAATATTATATTGATTATCATTTTCATTGCTTGGTGCAATTGCAACGATATCACCTTGCTTTAATCCGATATCATATGGAATATACTTCTCAGATAATTCATCGAAGAAAGGGTAATAGTTTGTTATAAGAGCTACATCGTTATTGTATAATGTGTTCTGCATAGATGGTCCGTCTACAATAGCTAATCTAAATACAAAAGTGAGCAATAATATTAAAATTGATACAGAAGAAAAAATAGTTTTAAAAATATAAAAAACAAGACTTTTATTATCCTTTTCCATAATATATCCTCCTTTTGTTTTGGTAAAATTTTAACACATTTGAGTGTTTTAGTCAATTTTATAAACGCAAAAACAGCAGATAACCTATGCTACTGTTATCTGCTGTTAATAAGTTTTATTAATATATAACCACTGGTGTTCCTAAAGAACAATTATTATAAATACTTTTTACTTTGTCATACGGAGTATTTATACAGCCGTGAGAGCCGTCATAGGTGTAGATGTTACCACCATACCCACTTGCTCTCCACATAGAGTCATGAATACCTATTCCGTCAGTAGTTATTCCGATCCAGTAGTTTACCTGTACATCCCATGTTGGACCTATCAATCTTGCTGGTGATTTTTTCTCCCATACATAAAACAAGCCCTTTGGAGTATCGTATTTATTCTTCATACCGGTTACAACTGGTGTATCTGCTATACACTTACCAGCTTTGTAGTAACGCATATATTGTTGAGAAAGATTAATTTCTATATATGTATCACCTACAGCGTAACCATTAACTGTATTTTTTGAAGTACAGGTAATAGATTTTGTTTGATAGCCACTGTATATCTTTTTTCCGTCTACAAGATTATACGCACAAACTCTTATATAATATGTTTTTCCTTTGGTTAGAGCCTTTGTTGTAAAGCTTGTACCTGTTGTACTGCCCTGCATATAATAATGAGCATTTTTAGATTCAGCTAAGTAAAGAGCATAACCTTCAGCACCACTTACCTTTGACCAATTAGCTGTAATTTTATTATCCTTAGTGCTCAATGAAAATGCTGGAGTTATTGTTTTTGTGCCTGTTTTTAGTGTAGGATAACCACCATAATAATTTTTTCCGTCTACATTTCTATACGCCATTACTCTATAGTAATAGCATCTTCCTGCTATAAGATTATCATCGGTATAATTTATTTTTGAATTTCCTACAACAGTATCATATCTTTTATACTTACTATTGGTTGTGTTATCCATTCTAAAAATAATATAACCTGTAGCACGTGGTACTCTGTCCCAAGATATTGAAATATGGGAGGTAGATTGTGAAGAAACTCTTAGATTTGTTACCTTAGCAGGCAGAGTAGCTGTTTTAACTGTTGGATAATCACCATAAAACTTTTTACCATATACATCTTTATAAGCACGCACTCTATAGTAATATGGTCTGCCTGGTTCAAGATTTGTATTAGAAATCATTGTAACAGTGCTATCAACAGTTGCAATAGCTTTATATTTACTATTTGTTCTATAATCCATACGATAAATAACGTAGCCTGAAGCACCGTCTACTTTATTCCATTTAATTCCGATTTTATTTTCTGTTTGCCCTGTTACAGTTAAGCCTTTTACTCCATTAGGGCAAGTACCTAGCTTTACTGTTTTTGCTGTACTGTAATAATACTTACCATCCTTATACAAATACGATTTTATTTGATAATAATAGCATCTTGCCGGAGTAAGATTTCTATTTGTATATGATGTAGTCTCATTATTTTTTATAACTGCATACTTTACATATTTACTATTTGTTTTGTTATCCATTCTATAGATAACATATCCTGTTGCATCATCATTTTTAGCCCAGTTAAGGGTAATTGAGTTAGTGGTAACATCACTGTATGAGAAACTCTCTACAGGAGAAATCTCGGTTGGTGGTTGAGTTGGTTTCTCGGTTGGTGGTTCTGTTAGAGGCTCTGTTTGTTTATCTGTCGGTTTTTCTGTAGGCTTTACAGCTGGTAAAGTTGCCTCTGTTTGAGGTTCTGTTGAAGCTGTAGATTGCTGAGCTTCGGTTGCTGTTTCAGCAAATTCTGTAGCCTCTGATAATGTAATATCAGAAGCATTTTTTAAAGCTATTTCTTCGGTTGAAATTTCTGTAGCCTGTGCATTTACAGGCATAACCAGCATAGTGGTTGCAATTAAAAACGAAGTAATAACAGATATAAGTTTTTTACATTTCATTAGTTTTATCACTCATTTCTAAAATCAATTATACTTTTATTATATATTTAATATAATTTAGTGATGAAGAGTGTGAAGGAATATGGCTTTCATATAGCAAACTCATATTTTCTTTCCAACCAACCCATGAATCATCTGTTCCTCTAAATGCAATAAATAATGTGTTGTTTTCTAATAAATAAGTTAATGCAAAAAATTGCTTATAGTCTTTCTCATCTTTTTCGTCTAAAAAATCTATAACTTGAATATGCGAATATCTTTTTGATGATGAAATAATCTTAAAGAGTTCGTATGATTCGTCAAATTCATGATTTGTTTTTTTATAGTAGGAAAAGATTGTTGATAAAGATACAGGAAGTCCTATTTTATCTTTAATTACTGATAAACG
>JAXJUF010000022.1:0-22199 GCA_036309185.1 Acutalibacteraceae bacterium | reverse complement strand
GAAAATCCTCGTGTCGATGGTTCGATTCCGTCCGAAGGCACCATAATATGCGGATGTAGCTCATCTGGTAGAGCGCCACCTTGCCAAGGTGGAGGTAGCGAGTTCGAGCCTCGTCATCCGCTCCATAGTTAAAAGCACTTGCAATTGCAGGTGCTTTTTTGTTATTGCATAGAAAGGGAAGATGCCTATGACAGAATTATTGCTAAGATTATTCGTAAAGGATTACCGCAATGTTGAACAGCCATCTGTGCGTGCTTCTATAGGAAAGCTTGCAGGGGTAGTTGGAATTGTGTGCAATAGCTTGCTTTTTACGTTTAAGCTTGTTGCCGGTTTGATTGCTGGTTCGGTGTCGATTATTGCAGATGCTTTAAATAATCTTTCTGATGCATCATCGTCGCTGGTTACATTAATGGGATTTAAGCTGGCACAGCGTCCAGCCGATAAAGACCATCCATATGGTCACGCAAGGTATGAATATCTATCTGGCTTTATTGTATCAGGTTTGATATTTGTTATAGGTATAGAGCTTGCTAAATCCTCTGTTGAAAAAATAATTAATCCTGAGGCTGTTGAGTTGTCGGTGATTAGTGTGGGTATTTTGGTAGCTTCTATTTTGCTAAAGCTGTGGATGTCTTTATTTTGCAGAAATCTTGGTAAGCGAATTGACTCCACCACATTACAGGCAACATCAGTAGATAGCAGGAACGATGTAATAAGCACTACTGCTGTACTTGCAGGCTGTGTAATCGGATATTTATTTGATATAAAAATAGATGGCTACATAGGTTTAGGTGTGGCATTGTTTATTATCTATTCAGGTATTACATTAGCTAAAGAAACTATGAGCCCACTACTTGGTAAACAGGCAGATGAAAAGCTTGTAGATGATATATCAGAGCTTGTTTTGTCGCACGATAAAATTATAGGTATGCACGACCTACTTGTACACGACTACGGTCCAGGGCAGTGCTTTGCTTCTGTTCATGCTGAATTAAATGCAGACGAAGACCCTCTTATTTGCCACGATATTATTGACGATATAGAGCGTAATGTGCTTGAACAGCTTAGTGTGCATTTAGTTATTCATTATGACCCTGTTGTTACAGACGATGAAGAGCTTAATTATATGCGTAATGTTGTTGTTGATATAATTATAGATTTTGATTCACGTTTATCTCTGCACGATTTTCGTATGGTGCGTGGTGCTAAGCGTACAAAGCTGGTGTTTGACTTGGTTATACCGTATTCTATGGAGGAAGAAAAATATCAGCTAAAAGAAAAAATTGATAAGGGAATAAAATCAGAGGGTAAGCATTATGACGCTGTGATTTGTTTTGATAAAAAGGCTTGATTAATACTAGGATGTATTTGAAAACTCAAAACAACTGTCTATTTCTACTAATACGGGCAATTTTTTCGCAAAAAATACTCGAAATACGTCAGTGTTTCTCTGTTTTTTCGCTCTAGCTTGCCTCGTATTAGCGAAATATTCAGTCATTTTTCTGTTTTCAGATACACCCTAATCAATTTAATGATTACATAAATGATTATAAAAACAGGGAGAAAAAGTATAAGATGAAAGATAATAATGATTATAATTCAAGACGTATATCGTATAATATCAATGATGACTTTACAAGAAAAAAGTGGCTTGGTTTATTTTGGAAAGACGGTACAGGTGTAGCGTTTGGGGGATTATTGCTTATTTCTGCAGTACTAATTCTTTTCTTATGGGGATATGATATTACTTTGATTGGATTTGTTGCAGGGTTAATTCCGTTAGTTTTTAGTATAATGCTTTTAAAATTTGCAAGAACTGCAAAAGGAAATAGACCATATATACCTGCAACAATAACAACAGAGTTTAGTTTAGTTATTATTTTAACTGCAATAGTTCTTAAATTTGTAAGTGAATTTGAGGTAGATATAGTATGGTGGTTTATATTATCTGTAGTTGCTTTGTCGGGCGTAATAGCTGGTATGCTTTTATTTGATGTATGGCTTATAGTATTCCCTATATACAAATTCAGAACAGAAAAAAGTACTTCTTTTGTATTTCTAAGTGCGAAAATTGTAGGGATAAGAGAAAAAGAGAATACTAGTTATTATGATGATGTAGAAAGAAAAAGTATTCTTTATGCACCTGAGTATGAATACAACTTTAATGGAAAAAATTATACATCTGTAAATCAGGTTTATTCAAGTAACGTTAACTATAAGGTTGGTGATATTTGCACGGTGAAAATTAATCCTAAAGAGCCTGAGAAGGTGAATCCGGTTGCTTTTAATAAAATTTTATGGATTGCTATAATGCTTTGGGGCTTTTTCTCCATTCCTTCTGTAATAATTCCGATAAGTACTTTATTGATAATGGTATTGAACTATATATCAATTTAATATTAGAAGGTAATTTTTATTATTTGTTTTAAGATTATGTATAGCATATCTGAAATAACAGAAACTCTCGTTATTTTAGATATGCTTTTTTAAAATCAGAAAAAGCTGTTGTCGGCTATATTTTGCACAAGGCGTTGCATTTCTGATTTTGAGGTAGCTTGCATAGCCTGTTCCTTTACAGCCAGCTTTTGTTGTGGTGTCATATCTATAAAATTTAACATAGCTGTTTCGTTTTGAGCAAGCTGTCTTGATAGTCCAAGTGGTAGCTCATAATTTTTATTTTTCATTTAAAATACTCCTGTTGATTTAATATAGTAATATTATTTGACAAATTGCTTATTATAATTTGTGTGATTTTTTGAAATTTGAGTAAAATTTAGGTTGATTTTACTTTGCTTTTTATGTATCATACTACTAGGTATGTTTTATCGTAAGAGTAGAGAGGAGGTTGAATATGGAAAAGCGAGCTAAAAGAAAGCACTCAATTATGAGAAGACTATGGTTAAGAAAAAGCGTGTCTATTACGTCACTGATAGCAGGTATATTGTGTATAGTAATGGCTTTTGCTTTACCGACTTTAATATATAAAACTCCCATTAACATTTTTGTTGAGGGCGAACATTCAATAATATCAAGATATTATATGGATATTATCCTTAGCAGATTAAAAGTAATTTTAATAATGTTTGGTGCACTAGTTACAGCCAGTGCATTATTTTGCTTATTTTTCAGAAGGTATGTACATAAGCATTGTACTCATAGAACAAGTGGTGTTTGCTTGCTGTTGTCTATGGTTATGGGTTTGGGCTTGTACTGCTTGTTAGTATTTCTCTCTCTAATTGCTAACAGTGAAGTAGCACTGCACCCTGTAGCCTTTATCTCAAGTATAATTTTTGGTATTGGCAGTATAGTTGCTTGTCTGTTTTTATTTCGTTCATATATAAGATTACGAAAGAAAAAATCGTCACTAAATGGTATAACCATAGATTTCATTTTTGCTATTGTATATCTTGTGCCGTTTTATACTATGTATGATGCGTTACATGGTTTCTTGAGTAAATTAGTTTGATAAAAGGCTCCGTTATGGAGCCTTTTATCTTTTTGTATCAAAACAAGCTCATTACCCAATAAATAATTCCGTAAATAACAGAGGCTGTAATGCCATACACCAGTACAGGGCCTGCAATTACAAACATTTTTGCACCTAAGCCAAGTATAAAGCCCTCGCTTTTAAATTCGATTGCAGGCGAAACTATAGAGTTTGCAAAGCCGGTTATTGGTACAAGTGTACCAGCTCCACCGTGCTTTGCAATATTGTCATATATACCTATTGAGGTCAGTAATCCTCCTAAAAATATAAGTGAAACAGATGTAAGTGTTCGTGCGTTGTCCAGACTCATACCTAAAGCCTTGTTGTATATGTCAGTTAAGCCCTGACCTATAACACATATTAATCCACCTATTAAAAATGCCTTTAAGCAGTTTAAACATACCTTGCTGTTAGGAGAGGCTTTTTTTGCCATTTCGGAGTATTCTTGCTTTGTCACCTTCATATTATCAAATCCTTTCAAATTGATTTTATGCTTTTTAATCATTTTTATACAGTTTATAAGCAAGCCTACAGGCTAAAATGTTAATTTTTAAAAACAATCTATTAATTTTTTAATTTATCTTGGAATCTTACTGTTTTTTGTGTATAATGTAATGTGAGAATCAAGACAATAATGGGAAAGGTGGATTACTATGCAAGACGAGCTTTATCTGGATAATAGTGCTACCACAAGGGTTAGCGACACAGTTGCAGAAAAGGTTTATAAAATGATGGTAGAAAATTATGGCAATCCATCTTCGCTTCATTCAAAGGGCTTGCAGGCACAGCACAGTGTTGAAGACGCACGCAATACTCTGGCTAATGCTTTGGGGGTAACGTCAAGCGAAATTTACTTTACAAGTGGTGGTACAGAGGCGAATAATCTTGCTGTAATAGGTACAGCACTTTGTAAAAGAAAAACAGGAAACAAGATAGTAACATCAGCCATAGAACATTCTTCTATAATGGACTCCTGCAAGTATCTTGAAACACTCGGCTTTGAGGTGGTTTATCTTCCTGTAGAGAAAAACGGTGCAGTGTCGGTAGAAAGTCTTGAAAATGCAATTGATGAAAATACAATACTTGTATCATTAATGTATGTAAATAACGAAACAGGGGCAATTCAGCCTGTTGAAAAAATACCACGAATTATCAAAAGAAAATCATCTCCGGCTGTATTTCATATAGATGCTGTACAGGCTTTTGGTAAGCTTCCGTTTAAAAATACTAAGCTTAAAGCAGATATAATTTCTGTTACAGCACATAAAATTTATGGTCCTAAGGGTGTAGGTGCAATCTATGTGAAAAAGGGTGTGCGTATTACGCCAAGACAATTTGGTGGAGAGCAACAGAGTAAAATAAGGCCAGGTACAGAGTCTGCTCCACTTATAGTGGGCTTTGGTGAGGCTGTTAAGGAAATAGACTATACTAAAAATAACGATGTTAAGGAAATAAATGATTATTTAAGAGAAAGACTTAAAGAGCTAGACGGAGTTGTTATAAATTCACCTGATAATGCACTTGAGTATATTTTGAATTTTTCTGTGGTGGGCATAAGAAGTGAAACAATGCTTCATTTTCTTGCTGATAGAAATATATATGTATCAAGTGGCTCAGCCTGCTCAAAGGGTAAGCCAAGCTATGTGCTTACAGCAATGGGGCTTGATAAAAGGCTTGCTGATTCAGCTATAAGAGTAAGCTTTTCAAATAGTAACACAAGGGCTGATATAGATAAATTTGTTGAGGCTGTAAATGATGGAATTAACAGCCTTGTGAGAATAAGGGAATAGACTAGATGAAAGGGTTATATACAGTATGGAAGAAATTATTCTTATAAAGGTAGGAGAAATTGTTTTAAAGGGCTTGAATAAAAGAGCCTTTGAAGATGTTCTTTTAAAAAATCTAAGAAAACGTTTACATAAGGCAGGTAACTTTGAAATAAAGATTGCACAATCTACAATATCGGTAAAGCCAAAGGACGAAAATGCAGATATGGAGCTTGCCTCTGAAATAGTAGGAAAAACCTTTGGTATAGCTACATATTCAAGAGCCTGCACAGCAGATAAGGATATAAATGATATTCAGCAAAAGGCTGTTGAATATCTTGAGGAAGCACTGGAGGACGCTAAAACCTTTAAGGTAGAGGCAAGACGCTCTGATAAAAAATTCCCGATGACATCACCACAGATATCTGCACAGGTTGGTGGCTATATACTTGAGAGATTCCCACATTTAAAGGTAGATGTTAAAAATCCTGAGCTTACTGTTACAGTAGAGGTTAGAGATTTTTGTGCGTATGTGCGTGGTGGTGTGTTAAAGGGTGTAGGAGGCATACCTGTAGGTACAGGTGGTAAGGCTGCTATACTTATATCTGGTGGTATAGATAGCCCTGTGGCTGCCTATATGATGGCTAAAAGAGGTGTAGAGCTTACAGCTGTTCACTTTGCAAGTCCACCATATACATCACAGCGTGCAGAAGAAAAGGTTTGTAAGCTTCTTGAAATTGTCTCTCAGTATTCAGGTAGAATGACAATGTATACTGTTCCGTTTACAGAAATACAGGAGCAGATAAGAGATAAATGCCCTGAAGAGCTTTTTACAATTATTATGCGTAGACTTATGATGGAAATAAGCGAAAAAATAGCAATGAATAACGACTGTGCTGCGTTGATTACAGGCGAAAGTCTTGGTCAAGTTGCAAGCCAGACTATACATGCTATCTATTGTACAGATATAGCTTGTAATATGCCTGTGTTTAGACCTTTAATAGGTATGGACAAGGACGAAATTGTTTCTATATCACGAAAGATAGGTACCTTTGAAACATCAATAGAGCCTTATGAGGATTGCTGTACAGTATTTACACCTAAGCACCCTCGTACAAGACCTGTTCTGAAATATGTTGAAAAGGCACAGAATGAGCTTAACTGTGATGAAATGATAGAAAGAGCAATTGCTAATGTTAAGGTTACACAGATAGGCTACGGTAATAGCCAACAGTAATTTGTTTTAAAAATAAATTTGGAGGATATTTGTTATGAATGCTGAGTTGTACATACTTAGAAATATGAACAAATCCGGTGAAACTACAGCAATTCTTAAATATGTAGCACATACACTTAAAAAAGGTGGAATAAGAGTTGCTTATAAAACAGAGCTGGACGAAAAAAGAGAAAAGATTATATATGGTATAGCTGACTCTATTCAGCTTGAGGATAATATAAATCTTATTGTTGTTCCGAATGCATTTGATACTGATGCAGAGGATACATTAATATATAAAACACTTGCTTCACTTACAGCCAGTGGTGGTACAGCTGATAAAAAGAGATTGGAAGATGCTTTGTGTGGATTTACCGGAGATTTTCAGTCTGCAATTCCTGTTAATTCAAACGGAAATGAAAATGGATATATTTTCATGGTAAATGATGTGCAGATTCTTTTGTTGCCAACAGCTACTAAAGAGAACATTGTTGCTTTAGTTACAGAGGCTTTAAAAGAGATAAAGCCTCTAGAAGAAATCTGCAAACATCACGCAGATGAAGATAATAGCATAAGCCTTGTTAATAACCCATTTGAGATAGAAGAGAATGCTCCTATAGATATAAGCTCGCTATCTGAAAATGATGACGATGACGATTCTGACTCGATTACTCTGATATCCGGTTCAGTTGCTAAATATGAGAAAAGACAAAAGAAAGAGCGTAAAGAGCAGGAGAAAAGAGAAAACAAAGAGAATAAGGAAAGAGAAAAGCTAGCAAAGAAAGAGCAAAAGGCCAGAGAAAAAGACGACAAGCCAAAGCACCAGAAAATGAAACCTACCTTTAAGGAGAGATTTGTTCCTCTTAAAGAGGATGATGGCAAGGAAAAGGCAAGAAAGATAATTCTTGATATAGCTATACTTGTATTTATAGTAACTGCTATTATACTGATAAAGGTAGCAGTAGTTGATCCTTTGATGAACAATATGAAATATGATGAGCTAAGAGATTTGGTTAAGAATGATGTTGAAATAGCTACTGAAATTACTACAGATGCTCAGGGTAATGAGGTAGTAAGAAAAATTAAAACATCAAAGGACTGGAAAAAGCTTAAAGAGATAAACAAAGATGTAATCGCTTGGGTAAAAATAAAGGATACAAAGGTTGACTACCCTGTATTACAGCGTAAGACAGATACTTTGGATTATCAGTACTATCTATATAGAGATATTTACGAAAACTACAGTGGTTACGGAAGCGTATTTGCCGATTTCAGAAGTAATAAGGGTATAGACTCAAAGAATATTATTCTTCACGGTCATAATATGAAAGACGGCAGTATGTTTGAAAACCTAATGGGCTATGGTAAATATAGTGCAGATATGGATTACTACAAAGAGCATCCAACAATTGAGTTTGATACACCTAAGGGTGAAGCTACATATAAAATTATTTCAATATTCAAAACAAGCACATTAGATGGTCATGGAGAGTTCTTTAACTATCTAACAGGTAGCTTTGTAAGTGATGCAGAATTTATGAACTATGTTTATCTTGTAAGAGAGCGTTCACTTGTAGATACAGGCGTTACCTGTAACGAGGACGACCAGTTGATTACACTTTCTACCTGTTCATACGAGTATTCTGATTTTAGAACAGTAGTTGTAGCAAGAAAAACAAGAGTGGGCGAAAGCTCAAAGGTAGATGTATCAAAGGCTAAGGCAAATCCAAACCCACTATGGCCTGATGTTTACTATAATTATAATGCTGCATCAAAGCCAAAGGTAACAACCTTTAAGACAGAGTACAAGAAAAAGAACGTGCCTTGGTACGACGGTAAGGGTAACCTAAAGGGTAAGGAAAGAATGTTTACACTTCACGATGGTGAAGAAGAGGAAGACGAGGACGCTACAGACAGTGCAACAGAGAATGTTACACAGGCACCTACAGATGCACCTATAGTACATCCTGAGAGCATTATGTTTGATTATAGCCAGCTAGTTATGGATGTAGGAGACATTGAAACCTTGAAAATTATCTGGACTCCCGACAATACTACCGAAAAGGGTATTACTTGGACATCAAGTGATGCAAATGTTGCTAAGGTAGCTTCTGGTGGTAGAGTAACAGCTGTTGCTCCTGGTGAGTGTACAATTACAGCAGAAACAACTAACGGTCATAGCTATGCTGCTACTGTAATTGTAAATGATATTCTTGCAACAAAGCTTACATTATCATCATCAGCATATAATACAAGCACAATAGGAGAAACCTATAGACTATATGCAACATATCAGCCTTCAAACGCTACAAACAGCGTTGAATGGGCAAGCTCAAATCACGCTGTTGCTACAGTTTCAAACCAAGGTGTGGTTAAGATTCATGGCTACGGCAGTTGTACTGTTACAGCTACTATAGACTCGTTGACCTGTAAGTGTGTTGTTACTGTAAAGCCAGCAACAACAACTCCACCAGCAACAAACCCACCAGCAACAAACCCACCAGCAACAAACCCACCGGCAACAAACCCACCAGCAACAAATCCACCAGTGGAAGTTCCTGATGTAACAGAGCCGGTTGAAATAGAAGAATAATTAAATAAGAGGTAAAGCTATGAAAAGTGCGTTATTATACTACACAGCTCATAAAACAGGATATTGTGAAACGGCGTTAAAAGGCTGTATAGAATCACAGGGGATTTATATAGACAGCGTAATTGCTTGTGTGTCTGACGAAAATCTTGGACAAAGTATAAATTCTTGTTTTTCTAAGTATAACGCACTTTTTATAGTAGGTGATATTCTACGAAATGATAAAGCAGGCTTAATGCCTGTTTTATCGTGTGGATTTAAGAATTTAAACGTAAAATCAAAAGAGATAAGGGCAGAGCAAGGTAAGGGGTATCTGCTTGAATTTGAGGATAAAAAAATTGTAGTACTGCCGGATATACCGGAAAAAATAAGCAGACTTGTATCTGCACAGCTACTTGAGTATTTGAAAACGGAGAACAATAGTATATGAGAATGAGAAGAAAGCCATGGGCACGTCCTGAGCTGGCTGAATGTGATTTTTTTGTGGACGAACCAAAATTAAACAGAGGTAAATGGGCAAGCTGTTTTAAAAAGCAACAGCCAATACACTTAGAGCTTGGTTGTGGTAAAGGCTCGTTTATCGGTCAGATAGCATACGATCACCCAGATATTAACTATATAGGTGTTGACATAAAAAGTGAGGTTCTTGCAGTAGGCAGAAGAAATATTGTAAAGCTTTTTGGTGAAAAGCCTGTTGAAAATATTTTGCTTACAGCACAGAATATAGAGCTTATAGAAGATATTCTTTCACCCGAGGATGTAATAGATAGAATTTATATTAATTTCTGCAACCCTTGGGGTAGAGAAAAGCACAAGAAAAGAAGACTTACACATACAAGACAATTAAACCACTACAAAACCTTCCTGAAAAAGGGTAGCGAGATAAGATTTAAAACAGACGATGACGGACTGTTTGAAGAGAGCCTTGAATACTTTAAGGAATGTGGCTTTGAAATTACATATATAACACGAGATTTGCACAATAGCGATGTAGAATATAATGTAGAAACAGAGCATGAGAGAATGTTCTCTGCTGAAGGCATACCTATAAAGTATTGCATAGCACTCTATAAGTGATATGCAGGGGATATTTAGCTGTAATATCTACAAACATTAAAAAGCAAGAAAGGAACAGACAAAATGAATATAAAAAGTAAAATCGCAATGGTTGTTACGCTGGCAATGCTTAGCTCTGCGTTTACAGGCTGTTCCTTTGCAGGAATGTCAGATAGCGACCTTTTGCGACCACCAAAGGCTACAGGTACAGAGGCTGCTATACAAACCCTGCTTGAAAAAACTACTAATGGTGACTATAAGCTAAGCTATCCTCAAAGTGGTGATTATCGCTCTGGCATAATTATGCAGGATATCAACGGTGATTCAGGCAAGGAAGCCATAGCACTATATAAAACCACTAAGGATACAGCAAATATAAATATTATGTTTATGAAGGAAACAGCCGGAAAATGGGAATCTATTGGTTCTTATAAAAACGCTAATTCCGATGTAGACAGATTATATTTTGGAGATGTAGATGCTGACGGTCAAAATGAGGTAATAGTGGGCTGGTCGTCATACCTTACAGGAAATAATCAGATTGTTATGTATGATTATAACGGAAATAATACCATATCAGAGGTGCTAGTAAATACTGATACTATGTATATAGATATGGCACTTATGGATATTACCAATGACGGTGTTCAAGACCTTGTAGTGCTTACCACAGCATTTAATGAAAAAACAAGCCAAACAACCACTACAGCAAGATTGTACAGTAGCTGTATAAAGGGTGATTTCTCCAGAGTATCTGAAATTAAGACAAACCCTAATATTATAAGCTATTCTCAGGTTTTACAGGGTAATATAAGTGATAATGTAAAGGGATTATTTATGGACGGTAACACCTCAAATGCAAACGAGCTTATTACCGAGGTGCTTTATTACTCAAAGGAGAAGCAGATACTTGTAAACCCTCTGGATTACACAGAAACAGACGGAGATATAGAAAATATTACAGTAAGAAAAACATCAACAGTTTGTAAGGATATAGATAATGATAATATTATAGAGGTACCTTCACCATATATACCAGTGATTGATACAACTTCTATTACACCTTGTCCGATAATAAAATGGTACAAGATAGTAAGTGCAGACGGTACAATACAGGAAACACAGCAAACTGTTGCCAGCTATTCAGATGGCTTCTATTTTGTATTGCCTGACAGCTGGAAGGGTAATATAGTAGCCTCTAACGACAACACAACAAGAACAACCTCTTTTTATGAAATTGTTGATGAGGTTGATACTCATACAATTTCAACCGAGCCAGCAACAGAAAAAGGTATTGAGAAAGCAACTGTGCCTGAAATAAGTACAGAACCACTAGAGCCTACCGAGCAGACAGAAGAAAAGGTATCTAAGCTAGGTGCTGAGCCTGTGCTTGTGCTAAAGGTATATTCTGAAAAAAATTGGAAAAACGAAAGTGCAACAAGGCTGTCTGAAGGATATATTGTAATAAAAGAGGAATCAGGCTTTGTTTATACCTGTAAGCTTGGTAATGCAGTAAACAGCGAAATTAATTTATCAACAGATCAGGTAAAGAATAATTTTAATTTTATAAAATAACGTATTGATAGATATAAATATTAGGAGGAAAATAGTATGAAAAAAATACTGGTTTGTGAAGACGAAGACGCTATAAGAGATTTTGTCGTTATAAATCTTGTAAGAGCAGGCTATGATGTAATAGAGGCTAATTGTGGCGAAATGGCACTACAAAAGTACGAGGAAAATGACGGAGATATAGATGTTGCTATTCTTGATGTAATGATGCCTGGTATGGACGGCTTTCAGGTTTGTAAGGAGCTAAGACGTCGCAACGGTGGTATAGGTATTATTATGCTTACAGCAAGAACTCAAGAGATGGATAAGGTAACAGGCTTAATGCTTGGTGCTGACGATTATGTAACAAAGCCATTTTCACCTTCTGAGCTTTCTGCAAGAGTAGACGCTCTTTACAGAAGAGTTGTATTGGCACAGGAGAGTAAAGAAAGCAACTTTAAAGAGGAGCTTAAATCAGGCGAATTTGTGCTTAACTTGCGTAACAGAGCCTTGCTTAAAAATGGCAAGATGATAGACCTTACACAGGTAGAGTTTCAGATTATGGAGTACTTCTTCTCTAATCCAGGTGTAGCACTAGACAGAATGAATATTCTTACTCACGTTTGGGGAGAGTCGTATGTTGGTGAGGATAAGATTGTAGATGTTAATATAAGACGACTAAGAATGAAAATAGAGGACGAGCCTTCTGCACCAAAATATATAGTTACAGTTTGGGGCTTAGGCTACAAGTGGGAAGCATAATTATAGCTTTTGAAAAAACAAATTAACCAGAGGGGGGGACAGAAAATGAAAAAGGGTATAACAGGCAGATGGCTTGTAAATACATTTGGTGTTATATTTATTGTGGTTGTAACACTGATAGTGTTTTTGTCCCTTATGCTGAAAAATTATTATTATAACGGAATACATCAAACCTTAAACGGTAGAGTAGACGAGCTTACAAACGTGTTTGGTAATTATAAGTCGGCAAGCTATACAGAGTTTGATAAAAGTGCACGCACCTATGTAGAGAATTTTTCTGATAAAGAAAGTATGGAGCTTATGATTATAAATCCTCAGGGAAATATAACAATAACCTCTACAGGCTTTCCACCCGATCAGGATGTAGTAATGCAGGATTACTCTTCAGCATTACAGGATAACGACGGCTACGGATTTTGGACGGGTAAACAGAATGATGAAAATATTATGGCTGTAACAAGAATAATTACAGATACATCTGGAAATGGCATTGGTGCTGTAAGATATTGTGTATCGCTAGAGCCTGCAAACAGACAGATATTTGTTATGATTATGTTTATGATAGTGGTAGGCTTGTTTGTACTGTTCTTTGTTATGATTTCGGGTGCATATTTTGTTCGTTCTATTGTAAATCCTATACGTGAAATTAACGAGGTATCAAAAAAGATTGCAGAGGGCGATTTTGATGCCAGACTGAAAAAGCAAAACGATGACGAAATAGGTGAGCTGTGCGAATCAATCAACTATATGGCACAGGAGCTTGCTGCATCTGAAAAGCTTAAAAATGACTTTATATCCTCTGTATCTCACGAATTAAGAACACCTCTTACAGCTATTAAGGGCTGGGCTGAAACTATGCGAATGGGTGATACCCCTGACTTCAGAACTATGGATAAGGGTATGAGCGTAATTGTAAAGGAGTCAGAGCGTTTAACAGGAATTGTTGAAGAGCTACTTGATTTTTCAAGAATACAAAGTGGCAGAATGGTTATCAATATGGAAAGACTTGACCTGCTTGCAGAGCTTGACGAGGCTATTTATATGCTAAGAGAAAGAGCTTTAAACGAGGGTAAGCATCTTATTTATGACGAGCCTGACTTTATGGCACCTGTACAGGGTGATAAAAACAGATTAAGACAGGTATTTATTAATGTTATTGACAATGCACTTAAATACACACCTGAAAGTGGTGTTATTGGCATAGAAGTAACCAAAACAGATGATGACATAGTGGTAAGTATTATTGACAATGGCTGTGGTATTCCGGCAGAGCATTTGCCTAGAATTAAGCAGAAATTTTACAAGGCTAATCAAACTCAGCGAGGCTCAGGTATAGGCTTGGCTGTGGTAGATGAAATTATGAATTTGCATAACGGTAGTCTTGACATAGAAAGTACCGAAAATGTAGGTACAACTGTTATACTTAAATTCCCTATAGAAAAAATGGCAGATGATAGTAAAGGAGACAAATAATGGGAGAGTCAAGAAAAGAACATATAAAAAAGATAACCTCAATAGGTGGTTCTGCATTGATTGAGGGAATTATGATGCGAGGCCCTAAAAAAACAATGGTTGCCGTACGCACAGGTGAAGATGAAATTTATACAGAAGAGCTTGAGTTTAGTGGATTAGGTGCAAAGAGCAAGTTTTTCAGACTTCCTCTTATTCGTGGCGTAGTTGGTATGATAGATTCTATGCGACTAAGCTACAAAGCACTTATGATTTCAGCAGATAAGGCAATAGAAAGCATACCAGAGGACGAGCAGGAAGAGCAATCTAAGCTTGATAAATGGCTTGATGAGCATATGAACGAAAAGTTTATGAATGTGTTTATGACTATTGCTATGATTTTAGGTGTGCTTATTGCAATAGTGCTGTTCTATTGGGCACCAACTAAGCTATATAATCTTGTTTCAGGAGCATTAGGCAGTGTTGAGGGTCTTTCTTGGCTTGGAGATAGATTTTTCAGATCACTTTTTGAGGGCCTTATAAGAATAGGCTTATTCCTGCTTTACATAATTCTCTGCACAAGAATGTCAGATATGAAAAGAGTATTTCAATATCACGGTGCAGAGCATAAGACGATTTTCTGCTATGAGAGCGACGAAGAGCTTACAGTTGAAAATGTAAAGAAGCATACACGCTTCCACCCAAGATGTGGAACAAGCTTTCTTGTAATTATGCTTTTAGTTGGTATTATTATAGGTTTATTTATTCCTATAAGTACAGCTTGGTTAAGAACAGTGGTAAAGCTGTTATTATTACCTGTAACCTGTGGTATTGGCTACGAGCTTATTAAAATATGTGGCAGACACGATAATAAGTTTACCCGTATTATTGCAGCACCTGGCTTGTGGGCTCAAAGAATTACAACAAAAGAGCCAACCGATGATATGATAGAGGTTGCTATAAAGGCAATGAAGGCTGTTATACCTGAAAATGGTGAGGATATAATCAACTCAAAAAAATAATGCTTGATAAAGGATATAATTAATTATGAAATATAATCAGTTATACAGGCATATAATAGATATTTTAACAAAGGCAGGAAATGACTCTCCTGCCTTTGACGCTATGTGCCTTTTTGAAAATCAATTTAATATGAATAGACATTCCCTTATTATGCAGGGCGATAAAGAAGCACCCGAAAAAGAAAGCGAACATCTTATTCAGCTTGCAAATAAAAGAGCAACAGGCTACCCACTGCAATATTTAATAGGCAAGTGGGATTTTATGGACTGTGAGTTTTTTGTTGGTGACGGTGTACTTATACCAAGAGAGGATACCTCGGTTGTAGTACAGCTTTGTATTGATAAGATAAAGGCTATATACGGAGAAAAGCCACAGCTTAAAATTTTAGATTTATGTGCTGGCAGTGGTGCTATAAGCATAGCCTTGGCTAAGGAATTTAGCGAAAGTGATATTACAGCGTTAGAGCTTTCTGACAAGGCTATGAAATACCTTACAAAAAATATTTCTCATAACCAATGTGATAATGTTAAGGCTGTTTACGGTGATGTATTTAAAAGCTACACAGATTTTGCTGAGGATTTTGATGTAATTATTTCAAACCCACCGTATATTATCAGCGATGAAATAAAAACTCTGCAAACAGAGGTACAGCACGAGCCAACCTTGGCACTTGACGGTGGCATAGATGGCTATGATTTTTATAGGGCTATAATTAAGCATTGGTCTGAAAAGCTGAAAAATAACGGAATACTTGTTTTTGAGCTTGGAGAGGGTCAGTACAGTACAGTAGAAAAGCTTATGCTTGAAAAGGGCTTTACAGATATTAAGTGTGCATACGATATTCAAGAAATTGAACGAGGTATAGGTGGAGTAAAGACTGGTAGCTGTTAAGAAAATAGAGCAACTTAAAGAATAGGTAAACTTGAATTTGTGGAGATACTATGAAAAGCATTAAGACAAAAAAGATAATATATACTATACTTGCTATATTAGGTTTGTTTATTGTTCAAACTTTTGCAAGTAAGTTAGCTGGTTATATTGCTGATTTATTTCAATATGTAGCGATTGATAAAGATGGTACATTTATGAACGTTTCTGTGCATCACATTGTTCAGATGATAGTAGCTTTAGCACTTATTTTGGTTATCAGTAAGAAAAGTGATTTGGAATTTTGGTTAAGACCGAAGGTAGATAAGAGTGGTATCCTATATGCGACAATTTTTGCTATTGTTATTTTTATATATGTTATTATTAGTTATGTCGTTCGCTATTCGTTTACTACAATTCCTCCGTATGACTATGAATTGAATATATCAAATGTTTTAGGAACATTAGGATTTCAACTGTTTTTATCAGGAACATCAGAAGAAATTTTGTTTAGAGCAATTCCTATTATCATTCTAAATGGAGTAATTTGCAAAGATACTAAAAGGGGTTGTACATTTAGTATTGTAGTAGCCTCGGTGCTATTTTCTGTTGCACATATCGGGTGGACATTGTTTCCGTTTTCATTATCTTTTCAATGGTTTCAGTTAATTTATGCATTTATATTAGGTATAGCGTATGGAATTACATATGTGAAATCAGAAAGTATTATTTATCCTATTATTATGCATGGGTTAAGCAATTTCTTTATGGTTGGATTGGGGTATATATTTATGGCTGTGATGGGCTGATATATGATTTAGAGTCCAGTGTGTTGGAGCGACAAATTCCAATTTATCATTTTAAATTGGAGTAAAGCATCTATTATCAAGTAGTTATTAAGAAAACAGAGATACATTTAAATTTGAAAGGATGAAAACAATGATTATTTTAATTGCAGGAGCATCACATACAGGCAAGACTGCCTTTGCACAGAAATTACTTGAAAAATATAAATATCCCTATCTGTCAATAGACCATTTAAAAATGGGGTTAATTCGCAGTGGTAATACAGAGCTTACACCGATGAGCAATGACAGCGACTTAACTGCATACCTGTGGCCTATTGTTCGTGAAATGATTAAAACAGCAATTGAAAATAATCAGAATTTGATTGTTGAAGGGTGCTATATTCCTTTTGAATGGTCAAGCGACTTTGAGAAAGAATATCTGGATAATATAAGATACTATTGCCTTGTAATGAGTGAAGAATATATAAGAAACTATTTTAGCGACATAAAACAATATGCAAGAGTTATTGAAAATCGTTTAGATGATGAATGGTGTACTGTAGAGAATGTTCTGCAAGATAACAAAAATATGCTAAGCCTTGCACAAAAGCATAAAGTCAATTATATCCTCATTGATGACAAGTATGAAATTGATATTGATTTATAATGACATTGTAAAAAGGAGCAAAGGATAATGATGGCAATATCGTATGGGACTATGTTTGCATTTATAAGTGCAGTGTGGTGTATAAATAGAGCTATTATATGGGTGAAAAATAAAAAAATTGATTGGAAACGTGAGTTACAACTTTTATTGGTGTATATATGTATAGTGGTTCTGGTAAGATTTCTGTTTTGTCCTTTTGGGAAAGTGAACGGGAAAATACAACCTCTAATTTTCGACATTGAAAAGATGTTGCCGTTTAGAATAAATCTACTTCCGTTTGTTCATCTGTTTGATTATGCGATAAAGAGCGAAGCTGTTTTGAATTTAGTAGGTAATATTTTAATGTTTGTTCCTGTGGGTATTGTTTTTCCGATTGTGTATAAGAAATTGGATACCCCTATAAAGGCGATAGCTGTGGGAGTAGGTTTTTCTCTGGTTATCGAGATTTTGCAATTGCCATTTTACGACAGAGTAAGTGATATTGATGACCTGATATTAAATTCATTAGGATATATAATCGGCTATTTAATTTATCTTGGAGTAAAAAGAATAAAAACCAAGAGCAAGCTTAGTCGATAAAATAGAGGAATTTAAAGAAATAGATAGTTTTAAAGTTGTGGGGTGACAGGATATGGTAGAGATAAGATATGTTAAATTAGAGGACAAGGAATTTTGGTATAGTCTTGACAGACATTTACCCGAACAGGAATTTAATAATAAGGTTCGTGATAAAAGAGGATATGTTTTGTTAGACGACAGTAAACCAGTTGCTTTGTTAAGGTATAGTCTGTTTTGGGATAATACACCTTTTTGCACTATGCTTTTTGTTGATTGGAATTATCACAGAAAAGGCTATGGCAAAATGCTTATGGAATATTGGGAAAAAGATATGAAATCACAAGGCTATGGAATGGTTTTAACATCTACACAAGTTGATGAAGAAGCACAGCATTTTTATAGAAAGCTAGGATATAAAGATTGTGGAGGCTTTGTTATAGATATTCCTGATTATGAGCAACCTATGGAAATGTTTATGATTAAGTCAATTTAAATCAAAATTTATCATTATAGCTATTGACTCTTACGTTGCGTTATAGAGTACACTTTTTGTGAGGTGATAAAATGAAAATGCAGATTAAAGAATTTGCTGAATTTGTGGGTGTAAGTGTGCGTACACTTCATTATTACGATGAAATAGGATTATTGACACCTGCCTATGTCGATGAATATACAGGCTACCGTTACTACGACGAAAATTCTCTTCTTCGTATGCAAGAGATTCTCTTTTATCGTGAGCTTGATTTTTCTTTAAAAAGCATTGGGGAGATTTTATCATCACCGAATTATGACACAAACAAGGCACTAAAAGAGCAAAAGAAATTACTCACACTCAAAAAAGAGAGGTTGGAGAGACTAATTTCTGCCATTGATGATGCAATGAAAGGAGAAAATGTTATGAAAGCATTTGATAACAGTGAATTTGAAAAGCACAGGGCTGAAGCCAAAGAAAAATGGGGCAACACTGACGCATACAAGGAACACACAGAAAAAACAAAGGATTATTCAAAGGATAAATGGAATAATCTTGCAAAGAATATGGATGATATTCTTGCAGAGCTTGCAGTATGTATGAAAAATGGTGAAGAGCCTGATTCTGCTAAAGCACAAAACCTTGTAAAAGCGTTGCAAAACCATATCACCGAAAATTACTATCTTTGTACAAACGAGATTTTAGCAGGTCTTGGTCAGATGTATGTTGCAGATGAACGCTTTAAGAATAATATTGATAAGCACGCTGATGGTACTGCTGAATTTATAAGCGAAGCAATAGAGGTTTATTGCAGAAAATAAGCAAGGTTTTATTATTTTAATCTATAAATATATACGTCAGCTTAACTGGTTAATAAAAGGGAGGGTTAGGCTGACGTTGTTGTATTTTAAATTGGTGTAAAGATGTTTAGAGAGGTGAATATGATGGATAATAAAATAGAATTTATTAGAATTATTTTACTTATAATTATGTGGGTATTGATAATTGGTTTTGGGTGTAATTTTGTTATGCAAACAATAAGCTATTCCTTTTATAAGGGAGCAAATCAGATGGAAGATATTACCTGTGAACCTGAATTTGTTCAAATTACAGATGAATTAACAGGCTATGGATATAACACAGATGTAAAAAGTGATAAGATAATTCTATTCTTTGGAGGTTCAAATTATATCGCTTATAATTCAGTTGGGAAATATGCAGACAAGTTTGATTGTCCGTTTTTTGCAGTTGATTATTACGGAACGCAAGACAGTAGTGGAAAAATGAATATACATACAATGAAAAAATCGGCTACAGAATTGTACGATTGGGCAAGAAAACAGTATTCACAGTCAGAAATTATCATTATGGGACATAGCTATGGCTCTGGTATGGCGACATATCTTGCAAGTGAGAGACAATGTAAAACATTGGTATTAGCATCTGGCTACAGAGATGTTTCGGATTTGTATAATAAAATGACGCCAATATTTTGGGGACCCTTAAAAGTATTTATTTCAAATAATATTCAGACATCAGAATATGCTCAAAATGTAACTTGTTCTGTATACGTCATTGGCTCGAACGCAGATACTACGCTAAACGCTTCTTTACAGAAAAAGCTATCGGACTGTTTTGAAAAGTCAGAGTTGAAAATATTTGATGATATTACACACGAAAATTATTTTATTTCTAATGAGGTTATTGAATATGTGAATGATATAATTTGATAGATTTCAATTTGTCATTTAAAAGTAGCAACCTTAACTGACCAATAAATGGGACAGTTGAGGTTGGTGTAATAATTTTTGATTGCATTTTTAAATAGTATAGGTTATAATATAAGCAAGTAATAAAACAAATTTTCGCACGGAGGTTAATTATGGCTAAGGATTCAAAATCAAAGGAATTAAAAATAAAATCAAATCAATCAGCTGACGACAAAGCCAAGGCTTTGCAAACAGCAATAGGACAGATAGAAAAGCAGTTTGGTAAGGGTGCAATAATGCGTTTAGGTCAAAATCAGGCTATGAATGTAGGCTTTGTACCAACAGGCTCACTTACACTTGATATTGCTCTTGGTATTGGTGGCTTGCCTAGAGGAAGAATTATTGAGATTTACGGACCAGAATCATCAGGTAAAACAACACTTTCACTTCACTGTATTGCACAGGGACAGAAAAAGGGTGGCAATGTAGCATTTATTGACGTTGAACACGCACTTGACCCTGTATATGCAGAGGCTTTGGGTGTAGATGTAGACTCTTTGCTTGTATCACAGCCAGATACAGGTGAGCAGGCTCTTGAAATTGCCGAGGCTCTTATTCGTTCAGGTGCTATTGATGTAATTGTTGTTGACTCTGTAGCAGCACTTGTTCCAAAGGCAGAAATTGACGGCGATATGGGTGATTCTCATGTTGGCTTACAGGCAAGACTTATGTCACAGGCTTTAAGAAAGTTAGCTGGTGCTATTTCTAAGTCAAATTGTGTAGCTATATTTATTAACCAGCTAAGAGAAAAGGTTGGTATAGTTTATGGTAACCCAGAGGTTACACCTGGTGGTAGAGCATTAAAATATTACTCTTCTGTTCGTATAGAGGTACGTAAAGCTGAGGCAATTAAAAACGGTACAGAGCTTATAGGCTCACGAACAAAAGCAAAGGTTGTTAAGAATAAGATAGCTCCTCCATTTAAAGAGGCTATATTTGATATTATGTATGGTAAGGGTATTTCAAGAACAGGCGAGCTTTTAGACCTTGCAGTAGAAAGAGATATTATCCACAAGAGTGGTGCTTGGTTCTCATACGGAGAAGAAAGACTTGGACAGGGCAGAGATAACATAAAACAACTGCTAGAGGATAATACTGCACTTGCAGAAGAGATAGAGCAGAAGGTTTTACAGGCTATTGCCGAGGAGCGTGAGGCTAGCTTTAAGAAGAAATCAGCTGAGAAAAATGAGAGAGTTATTGAGGACGTTGTAACAGATGAAATCAAGCCTGCTGTTGATACAAAGGATATTGACATAATGGTAGAGGATTAATATATGCTTGTAACAGCAGTAGAGCCACGCAGAAAGTCTATGAGTGCAGTGTATATAGACGGAGAATATGCTATGAAGCTGGACACAATGACTTTGCTTAAAAATCATATAAAAGCAGGCGTGGAGATAACAGATGAACAGCTAAAAAGCCTTATAGATGAGTCGGAAGCTCACAGAGCAAAGGAGAGAGCTTTGTATTTGGTAACATATCGTGACCACTCTAAAAAAGAGCTTACCGACAAAATAAAACGTACCTGTTCTAAGCAGGCTGCTGAAAATGCTGCACAGCAAATGGAAGAGCTTGGTTTGGTAGATGATGAGAGCTTTGCAAGGAAATATGCAAACGAGCTTTTAAGAAAAAAGCATATGTCACCACGAGGAATAGAATACAAGCTAAGAGAAAAAGGAATTTCAAACGAGCTTATAGCTATTATAAAAGAAGAGCTTGAATATGACCCCTATGAGGAAATAAGAGAGCTTTTAAATAAAAAATATGCTGACTATGCCGAAAACGAAAAGGTAAAAAGACGAGCAGTTGCAGCACTGCAACGCTTGGGCTGGAGCTGGAGCGATATAAAATCAGCTATGAATGATGATGGCTATTATTAAGGACTTTTTTAAGAATACAAAAGACAAATTGGGATTTGTCGGTGTGAGCTGTCGCTCACGCTTACATTGCGTGCAAATAATTTTTAATAAAACTAAGTTTGTATTTTTGAGGGACACATATAATGTGTCGTTCTCTTACTTACTTTAATAATAGACCTTAATATATAAACTCTTACAAATTATTGATTTATAATAAAATTTTTATTTTTATATGCTCAAGCCGCTGCAATCAATTTGCTTCGCAAATTGGTTACATTAAGCTCTTACTTTCTTACAAAAGAAAGTAAGCAAAGATTGT